>JAIBAQ010000144.1 GCA_019695095.1 Candidatus Hydrogenedentota bacterium | reverse complement strand
AATTCGTGTCTCGTGAGCGGACCTGAAGGTTTGGCGGTATGGATAGTAATCAAGACACTCAAAGTTACACAGGCTCGTACCGTCTTATCCGCGTACTCGGAAGCGGGGGCATGGGAATCGTCCACGAGGCTTGGGATACTCGCCTCGAACGGCGCGTTGCCCTCAAAATGATACACCCCCACCTGCTGGCACAACCCCCGATAGCCGAGCGGTTTGACCAAGAGGCAAAAAGAGCAGCGAGAATCGAGCATCCCAATGTGGTGCGGGTCTATCGCATCGACTCAATCGAAGGTCGTACCGTCATTGAGATGCAGTATGTGGACGGCGCAACTCTTACATCGCTTCTGCGCTCTGGGCCTCTGTCGCCGCAACATGCCGCCGAAGTCCTCAAGCAGGTGCTGGAAGCCTTGCAAGCTTGCCATGAACACGGGGTAATCCACTGTGACTTGAAGCCAGCCAACCTGCTTATCATGCGCAACGGCCAGGTGATGCTCAGCGACTTTGGAATAGCTCGCGCGCTTCATGACGGCGGTTCGACTGAAGCGCCATCCGGCCCGTTGTCGGGACCTATATGGGGCACCCCTCAGTATTGCCCTCCGGAGGCTTGGGAAAGCGAAGGCGTCACACCGCAATGGGACCTGTACTCGGCTGGCGTTCTGACGTATGAAACACTTTCAGGCACTCCGCCCTTTAGAGGACCCACACCTGCTTCCCTGATGCGCGCAGTGCTTTTCGATTCCCCGATGCCACTCAAGTCGGCCCGTCCCGATGTTTCTGACGCGTTTGTGGAATTGATAACCTCTATGATGGCGCGCGCCCCCGGTGACCGCCCTGCCAGCGCGCGAGCTGCTCTGCAACTTCTCTTGAAGGTGCCGGAATTGCAGCAGAGTCCAGAGTCGACTGTAGCCTTACCGCCCCCTGAGATTGATCGCCTACCCTTACTCCCACAGACCGCGACGACTTCTGGGCATCGTCGACCGTGGTTTCGCGCAGCACTCTCGTCTCTGGTGCTCGTCTTGCTGATTTCGGGATTGATCCTGTTCTATTACTCTGCAGTTCAAACTGACACAGGCAGTTCAGGCGCAGCAACTTCAGAAGTGCCGGGAGTTTCGCCTCCAAAGGACACTGGCATCTCAGACATGATTTTGTTGCAAGGCGTACCCTATTTCTCCTTTGACGACGGAGTTCATGGACGAGAACTCTGGTGTCTCAACGAGAGAATTGGCGCACCGGCAATGGTGGCGGATATAGAACCCGGACCAGCCTCCAGCAATCCACGGCGGTTCCTGGAAAGACCTCAAGGCGGATTTGTGTTCGCTGCAACCACGGCCGCGACAGGTGAAGAGCTCTGGTATGGCTGCGACTCCGGTGGTGGCAATTACTCTGCACGCATTGTCAAGGACATTATTACCGGTCCCATGGGAAGTAATCCCTTGCCAGTTGGTGCACATGGCACCCTGGTCTATTTTTATGCCACGACGCTGGAGGCGGGACGCGAACTCTGGTGCTCCAATACAATCGAAGGACAGACTGCCATGGTCGCTGACGCGAATAAGGGAGTCGAGTCCTCTGAGCCCATGTCACCTCGATTCTTTGTTGATGACGATTGCGCGTACATTGTTGCGATTGCGGACGCCGTTCGAGGTTTTACTTTGTATAAGTACAACTTCACCGCGCGCACGCTGCGCGAATTGGGCACAGTGGGAAGCGAAACCGTATACATGGCAAATGCCGGACCAAGACTTCTATTCGCCAGCACAGACCCGGAGCATGGATACGAATTATGGATGTTTGATGAGGAGAACCAGGCACCGAAGCTGCTCGTCGATATATGCCCTGGTCCCGCTCCATCAAATCCTTCGCAATTCTCCCGATGGAAAGACCACGTTTTGTTCCAGGCGCGCACACCGGATACAGGTTTGGAACTTTGGATTTCCGATGGGACACTGGACGGAACTCGCTTGGTACGAGACATCAACCCAGGTCCCGACGATAGCGACCCTTATGGATTCCTGGCGGTTGGTGAGTGGGCATTCTTCAGGGCAAAGGACAGTGCATGCGGTCTGGAGCTTTGGGTAACGAACGGGACACCAGACGGCACGGCACGCGTGGCTGACATTTTTCCCGGCCCTGGTCACGGCAATCCATACAACATAACCGCCCGTGGGCAAAATGTGTTCTTCACAGCAAATGACAGTGTCCATGGAGAGGAATTGTGGTGTTGCACGTACTCCGAAGGCACTTGGAAAGCAAAGCTGGTCGCTGATGTTCTGACAGGGCCACAAGGGTCGGAACCTCACAGACTACAGTGGAGCGAGAAGGGACCCGGCTACTTTCTTGCCAAAGACTCCGGTGGTCAAAGCGGACTTTACAGTCTGAGATTCTCTGAAGCCACTCCCTGGATCGCCGACGTCTCGTTTATCCCCGTCAAGTCAGGCCCGAGATTGCAGTAATGGACGATACCAGCACAAACAAATTGCCGCAACCGCAGGCCGATGACGCATCCTATTGCATCCGTATGGTGACTGGTCCCGCCGCAGGCAAGACATGGGTGCTTACGGAGGAGGTCACCGCAATCGGTCGTGGCATTGGGTGTGCGATCCGCTTAGAGGACTCTTTTGTATCGCGCGTTCAATGCGAGCTGATAGTCTCTGATGGCAACCTACGTTTCCGGAGTGTTGGTCAGAGAAACCCAACATACATTAACGAGGCCATCAGAGAAGAGGCCGAGCTTACTATTGGCGACACTCTCTCATTCGCCGGCTTTCGTTTCATCGTGGATTGTGTCCCGATGTCGCAGTCAGCGCCCAGGGATAGAGTTGGTATCCTCCGGACAACACAGACATTTGCAGACACGGCTCACCTTCGGAACGAATTCGTCCCAAGTGACTACTCACGTGACCCAACACTATCGGCCGATCTACACGGCTTACTTAGACTAATCAGGACTCTGGGGCGCCTGGAGTCGCCCGAAGCGCTAACATCAAACCTGACGACCCACTTGCGCGCTCGTTTCAAGACCCCTCATGTCTGGATTGGCTGGAAGCTCGACACGCACGATGACTTCGTTCTCAATCCACCCGCCCCACCCGACGAAACCAGGAAAGCGCCGTTTGGAATCATGCTCGATGCCTGCCATGACGGGCGGGGAGTAATGCAACCTGGTCTGGGTGCCCAAGGCGAGGAATACCTACTTGCCGCCCCTCTCATTCATGGGCGAGATTCATTCGGCGCAATTGCTGTCCACCGCCCTAATGACCATGCTGCATTCACACTCACAGACTTGCAGTATCTTGTCGCCGTTGCAGAATGCTGCGCCCCGCTTATCCGAGCCGCAGAACGCATGGAACAATTACGGCGCGACACTCGGTCAGACTCCGAAACGTCCGATCTCTTTACGTCCGGCATTCTCGGAGACAGTCCTGCGACACTGGCACTTCGTGCTGAACTCAGACAAGCGGCCGTGGCGCGAGTAAACGTTCTCCTACAGGGTGAGACCGGTGTTGGCAAGGAACTCGCAGCTCGCATGCTGCACGACCTGAGTCCGCGCTGTCAGGGTCCTTACGTCGCGGTGAACTGCGCTGCCATCCCCGAAGAACTGTTTGAAAGTGAAGTGTTCGGCCACGTTCGTGGTGCATTCACTGGGGCTTCACGTACCCGAAAAGGTCTGTTTGAACTGGCCCATGGCGGCACTCTCTTTCTGGATGAAGTTGGCGACTTGAGTGCGACGAATCAAGCACGCCTACTGCGCGCAGTAGATACTGGTGTGTTTCGGCCCGTTGGGTCGGAAAAGGACATCCAGGTTGATGTTCGAATCCTTAGCGCGACCAACCGTCGTCTTCCGGACAGAGACCAGACCTTCTTTCGCGCGGATCTCTATCACCGTCTCGCGGCAATCGTGGTCCAAATAAGGCCCCTGCGAGAGCATAAAGAAGATATTCGGAGTCTTGCCGACCATTTCCTGCGGCTAGCTTCGGCTCACGTCCCCACACACCCCAAAGGTTTCACACAAGAAGCCTACGCTACCCTCGAATCCTATGATTGGCCGGGAAACGTTCGCGAACTTCGTAATGTTGTGGAACGCTCCTGCTTCACGACAAAAGCCGACCACATTTCCAGTCGCGATATACGGATTGAAGCAGGCAATTCCCTTACAAACGAGGTGCGCGCCGATTCGTTTGACGAGCTTGAGCATCAGTACATCCTCAGCGTATTGCGGCGCAACGACAATAACGTGGTTGAAGCCGCTAGATTCATGGGGATTTCACGCAGCACCTTGTATTACAAGCTCGCTAAATATGGGATAAAACCCCGCTCACTTCGCAAACAATAAAACAGGGCCGATACCCTCGCCAACGAAGGAACCGACCCTGCAAAATGATAATGGTACCGGGAGAGGGGTTTGAACCCACGACCCCTGGATCCACAATCCAGTGCTCTAACCAGCTGAGCTATCCCGGCAACGGCCAAAATCCACCGCATCGCGGCAAATCCGGACAAATAGTATATTCAATGCTCGCCAACTGAGTCAAAAATCATGCACACTCGACGAGGAGTGCACCTACAATTCGATGACTGGACCAGTCTCGGGTTCGAACTTCTTGTGGCACGCGTTGCAGGATTCGACCAACGCCTTGTATTTCTCCGTTGCCTGCGCAAAGTTCTTCTCATCAGCCGCTTTAGCAAGGTCCAACGCCGTGGTCTTCATAACCGTCGCCATTTCGTACCACGTCTTCATGTCATCGTATTCTTTGTGAATCATGACAAGGTTTGAAAGCTCGGCGAAGGCACTTGCGCTGGACTTGATCGTCTTCCAGCCTTTGGGAGTCTGAGGTTCCGCTTTCATCTCCGCGCTAAGACTCTCGTGGACGCCTTCGAAAAACGCCTCCATCATCTGACCAGTCTTCATGGCGGGTTCCAGGGCCGGTTGCGGCACAGCGGCATCTTGTGCGTGAACGCCCGAAACCGCATACCCCCCGGCGACACTCATCACCGCCGCCAACACTACCATTCCCAGAACGCGAATACTCTTGCGCATAACAAACTTACTCCTTGCACGGCCGATACCCCGGCCATCACTTTCACATTACTCCTCTAAGACCAACAGCGCTTACGAGTATCCAAAACGCGCCCCGCGGCAGTCAACCAGACGAAACACAAGACGAGACTCCGTCGCCGTTTCAATGCTGGATTCACACGGCCCAGTGCTCGGCGTTTAGACCTCAGGCCACCACGGATTCCTTCGCGAAATCAAGTTCTCTGAGTCCGCGATTCCAGAAGGCCATCACGCCTGTTACCAGGGCCCAACTCCGCGCGATTCCTCCCTTCCTCATTCGAAATTTGCACCTCACCGTGCCCATTTGCTAGACTATTCGTCCGATGACCTGTCTGCGTACCCGTAGCTCAATTGGATAGAGTGCTTGGCTACGGACCAAGAGGTTGGGGGTTCGAGTCCCTCCGGGTACGCCATCTCTTCTCCCCCACCAGATCAGATTCTTTCTTGCCGGTTGCTCACCGCGATTTCATCTGTCGCGCGTGTGTCTGGAAATATGTCA
Source organism: Candidatus Hydrogenedentota bacterium (assembly GCA_019695095.1). NCBI lineage: Bacteria > Pseudomonadati > Candidatus Hydrogenedentota > Candidatus Hydrogenedentota bacterium. Next base: position 10,193 of record JAIBAQ010000144.1, on the reverse strand, counting down.
CGACACAGGATTCATGCAATCAGGCATTGAGGGTCTCACCGTATTGGGGGATAAAAAGGGGTTACCCCCCTACCGGGGCAGTAAGGGGGTAACAGATGGTTTTGAAATCTCGTGCGTACTATGGATTCTGCAGGGAGAATCCGCCGTTGGTAACGAACAGACTGGTCAGCATCCAGAACTTGCTATCGGGGGCCGCCGGATACTTGGAGAATTCAGCGTGTCCATCCAAGAACAGCACGTTCGAACCGCCCGGTATATGGTTGAAGGTCGCCGCTCCATGAATGGCGCCGCTCGACTTCGCTGCGCAATGGTCCCACATGAGCGCCACTTCACTCTGAGCCTGAGCGCTCGCCGCCGGATTGTTGATGTCGGAAATCATGAAACGCTCAATTCCCTCACGCATGTGGTATGCCGTCTGAGTGCCTGAGTCCGGAAATTCGAGTTCCACGTCATTCGCGTACCAGTTCTCCATTTCCGTTACGGGATACTCGTCGTCCCATACGTCGCTAAGGTATTCGACGTCGGCCAGTGACGTCACCCATTCACTCTTGACGACCTTTGGCTGATAATGGTAGCTAATGGCAAACGTGAAGAATGCCATGCTCCCACTGTCACATACCCCGCCGCTGCCATTGTAATCACCGTCGATGAACACGGAATTCACGATTTCGAAATCATCCGGACTGCACTGCGTCGCTTCGGGTTCTTCGGGGACAGGAATAATCCAGTCTTCCCAACCGGTCCGACTGGGCGAGGAAGGGCAGAAGCAAATCCGCCAATCGCTAATATACTCGGGATAGATGGCGGCGCCGCGAGGTCCGCAGCCGACCGGCCACAGGCTCTCGCCTGGAATAATCTGCGCGCCCCAGAAGTCGACGTCAGGGAACTTCTCTCCTTTGGCCTCGTTTGCATACATCTTGAACACGAGACCCCACTGCTTCAAATTGTTCTGACAGGATGCCCGGCGGGCGGCCTCACGGGCGCGTGCCAAGGCCGGTAGGAGTATGGCTGCCAAAATACCTATAATGGCGATGACAACTAGCAATTCAATGAGTGTGAATCCAGACTTTTTCTTCATGTCCCGTTTTCTCCAACTAGTGTTCCAGACATTGGGGTGCCCTAACCATCATTCGAGAGGGGAACTACAGCAGTGCGCGAGACCTCCTTTCCATTAACTTTATTCAATTTGCATGTTACTTCACAATATATAGCATGATATTGTAAAATGCAATAGCTTTATGATAGTGTAAACGCGACGTTAGCGCGTGTGCGGTAAGGAGGTTTCGCGTGGCTCAGAGCAGCAGAACCAGACCACCCGTAAAACAAGACGAAGTCTATGCTTACGTACATTCTTCCATTGTTGACGGCGACCTCGCTCCTGGTGAGAGACTGCCGGCGAGACTGGTCTATGAAGAGCAGTTTGGTGTAAGCAGCGTCACCGTCCAGCGCGCGTTTGATCGGCTCATGCGCGACGGATTTATCGAAGTCAAAGGCACTGCGGGTACCTTCGTTTCCGGCAAACCACCCCATCTTCACCGCTATGCGCTCGTCTTCCCGGACTCCCAGGAGGGTAAGTCCTGGAGCACATGGTTTTCAGTCTTGCTTGAAACGACCGCCCACGTGCGAAGGCTCGGAGTGTTGGACGTCCGCACGTACCTGGAGGCAAATGATCACGTCAAGTCAGCCGGACTGCGTGATCTTCTGGCGGACGTTCGCGCCTCCCGGCTGGCAGGAGTCGTGCTGATAGGTCATCCGCAATTGTCTCGAGACACCTTGGACCGAATTGCTTCCGCGGTCCCTACTATCGTCTTGGCCTCGACTCCCAGAGTCCCGCAGGTTCCCAAACTGGCTTGCGTTGACCTCGGCGGTGTTACGGGCTTCTTGCGCCGTGCGCTCGAGTACCTTTCCAATAAGGGTCGAAAACGTGTGGCCATGACGGCTGTAAGCATGCTTGAGCCGGAACGGCAAGAGTATTTCTACAGTCAGGCGGAGGCGCTGGGCATGAAGACCGACTTCGCATGGGTGCACGGTATCGACCCTTACAATGGGAATTGGGGGGAAAACATCGCCCGACTCCTCTTCAGCAAGAATCAGGCAGAACGTCCCGACGCCCTTATCATCAGCGATGACAATATTGTCGACCAGGTCTGCCGGGGGCTTCTAGGCGCGGGTGTTTCTGTGCCGGCCGATGTCGAAATCGTCGCTCACTGCAATTTCCCGAACAAATCGTATGGGGTGCTGCCCCTGGCGCGATTGGGGTTCGATACCCGATCCGCGCTCGCAACGTGTATCGAACTTATCGATGCCCGCAATAGCGGACGCGAATGGCCTCTGTTCACGCACGTGGACGCCCTCTTCGAGTGGGAAGTGGCCACTCCATAGGCCGTTGTGCGAGCACACGGACTTGGAATTGGTTCTTTGGATTGCTTTTAGAGACATTACGCAATGCTCAGGCTGAGACTCCACAAAGCGGCCGGATAAAGGAGAAGAACCCATGAAGTTGCGTGCTCGCGTTCTGTGCGTGGTCGCTTGCGTCTTCCTTCTTACACTACCCGTCCTCGGGCAGTCTGCGCAGGTAGGCGCCGACACAAATGCAAATGCCTCGCAGAAGTTGAAGGTCGAGTACGTGCACTACCGCCCGGCACGTTGGGACACCGAGCATATAACGGAGTTCGAAAGCGAGCATCCCAACCTAGGCGGACTTCTCTATTTCTATGTGACCAATACTTCACCCAAGCCCGTCAGCCTTCGCTTCTGGCGCTACAACAACCGCGACGAATCCTATTGGCTGCTCAATCACTTCATTGCGTGGCACCGCCTGTTGGATAACAACCTGGATCCTGGCGAGACAACCGTCTTGGAGGTTGCCGCCATTTCTCGTGACTTCCAATCCGAGTTGCCCTTCATGTTTGAGATGGTCGACGACTCATGGGAACCTTGTGTGAAGTTCGAGGGAAACCTTAGAGAGGACGATGTAAATGTATCGTTCATCCATGTCTACCCGGATATGAAGACCATCGACGTGCACGTGCGCAAATCGGGCGGACCTCCGATCGAGTTGACCCAAGTAGAACTGCCGGGATTGAACGTGACCAATACGGAATGGCGAGGACAGAAACTGGGGCGTGAAGGACAAGCCATCGCCCGTTTGACTCTATCCGAACCAATCCGTCCGGGCTTCCAGCTCATGACGAAGATAAATTTCAAAGCCGGCGAGATCGCACGGACGATCTATGCCCATCGCCGCGCATTTCCCGACTTCTTTCCAATCGGCACCTGGGGCATAGACGAACATGAACAGTCCTTTGTCAGCGGAGACCATGTGGATACCGGAGTCAAAGGAGGAAGCAAGAACGACGCGTTCTTTGGCGGGGCGGCCGCGCGATTTGGCCTCAATGCAATGGTACACACGGGCGAACCAGTCAATGTGGATATGATCCGTGACCTCTCGGGTCATCCCAATGTTGCCTGCTGGATGCTGCGTGATGAACCCGATTGGTCTGTCGATCCGCAGGTGGTGCTCTTTTGTGACACCACCGTCAAAGCATACGACCAGACTAAACCCACGTTCGTGAATCTGTGCCGCAACGTGAAATTCTTCGAGTATGCGGCTATCGCCGACATTGCGGGGCACGACCACTACTGTGTCACCGCACCTTCAAGCAGCAAATGGCCATACACGTATGGAACACGCCTTGAGGAAACCGCGTACTACACCAGCGATCTCAAGTATGCAGCGGAACCCCGACCCATTTGGGTCTGGTCGCAAGGTAATCACGACGGCTGGAGTGAGCGGCCGGCACGGCCGGTGCCTACGCCGGAGGAATTGTCCGCGCAATTGGTCTTGAACCTCGGACGCGGGGCGAAGGGAATCCTGTGGTTCACGTACAACATTAAGATGAGTGTTAAGTATCCGGAGACACGTGAGTCAATGCGAGGCTGGAACCGCGTGATGAACCTATTGCGGGATGACTTCCTAGCTGCTGAGCCTCTGCAGGGTCCAATCGACGCACCGGACAAGGTGGATGTGGCAGCTCTTGTTTCGTGGGACAAAGTGATCCTGTGCGTCACAAACCTCGATTATGAAATCGACCCCAAGGCCTATCCGTTTCATCCCAAGTCTTCCGTCAAGATTGCTTTGCAACTGCCGGACTGGATCGAGCCCAAGTCGGCCTTACTGGTTTCTGGAAGCGGGGTCGCATCGGTTCCGTGCGCAAAGCGAGAAGAAAAGACAGAACTCAAGCTAAAGAAACTTGTCGACGGCGCGATCATTGTCTTGGCTAACGACCCGAGTCTTGGTTCGACACTCCAGAAAAAGTATCGCACGCTTAGGGAGACCGAAAACGATGCTATCCCAACTTCGAATTAGGAGCGGTATCATGTGGCGCTCGGCAAATGCCGCCGCGATTGCGCTTCTCTTCACAGCAAGCGCGGCAACAACTCAACCCTTGGAGACGCTGTCCACACGCGGCACGGATATCGTCAACTCGAAGGGTGAAGTCGTTCCCATGCGCGGGATCAACTTCGGCGGCTGGTTGATGATGGAGACGTGGATTCCAAGTCTGGAATTGGAGATGCACGATCGTCTGCCCGAGTTGGCCAAGGAAACGGGCGTTTTAGAGGCATACGAGTCCGCGATTAAGAAGATGGGAGACTTCAACGACGACACGACCAAAGCCAGCAAATACATCGAGGGAGTTCTGTCGGCTGTAAAGGAAACTGCCGACGCTCAGAAATACGAATCCTTCGCGCAACTTGTTGCGAAAGAGCCGCCGCTTCACGCGGCAACGGACATCGATGCTCTGCTCAAGAAACGCTTTGGCGACAACGGCGCGGCTGAAATCTGGAATGCGTTTCACGACACGTGGATCACCGAAACCGACTTTCAGCTTGCCAAGGCCGTCGGCTTCAACTTTGTTCGTATTCCGTTTTGGTATCGCTGGTTCGAAAACGAGTCGCAGCCATACACCTACAACGACTATGGGTTTTCCTATCTTGACAAGGCGGTGAAGTGGGCCTCGGCGCAACGCATGTACATCCTGCTCGACCTTCACGGCGCGCCCGGCGGTCAGAGTCCGTGGCTTCACACCGGCGAAATCAGCCGCGGAGAGTTCTTCCAGAACGAGGAATTCCAGAAGCGGGCAGCGGCCCTGTGGCGTGTCATTGCGGAGCGCTATAAGGACGAGCCTGCGGTATGGGGATACGATCTGCTCAATGAGCCGTACAGCGCAAAAGGTCTTGATGACTGGACGCACGCGCACGACCTGCTCTACAAGTCGATCCGCGAGGTCGATCCGGACACGATCATTGTGATGGAAGACGGGTATAAGCTGGAAGACCTGCCGTGGAGAGAAAAAGGGTTCTTCCCGGTTCCGAAGACAGTAGGCTGGACGAACGTTGTATATTCGTTTCACTTCTATTCAGGTGCTGACCCTGAATTTACGACGGGCAATAAAGACTCCGGTCACGCCAGGTTTCTCAAGGAAGTACTGCGCGTCGGTTCACGCGAACAGAAGCGCTGCCAAGTGCCGATCTATCTCGGTGAATTCAGCACCATGGGTGACAGCGCAAATGACATCGAGGGTATGCGCCTCTTTCTTGACGCCTTCAATGCAAAAGGCTGGGCCTGGTCGCCGTGGACGTGGAAGTACGTAAATGACGACGGGATCGGCTCGATCTGGGGTCTGTACCAATTTCTCGATCCGTGGCCGCGCACTCCAAACATGCACCGCGATTCCAAGGAGGAAATCCTCTCCGTCATCGCCCGGACGAAAACGGAGAACTTCCGTCTCATCGAGCCCTACGCAGCGGTAATCCGCGAATGCACCAAGAACACAACGGTCAAACCGTAACCTGGTCTGCACCGCCTAACGTGCTTCGGTGGCGCCTTCTGTGCTGAGGGCTCTAGCAACAAACGTTGACCTGCTGCCAGATTAGAGGAAACCCGGCCGAGTCCATCCGACGAAGGCCTCTTTCACGTGTGACGGTTACCCGGCAGGATGCTGCCATGGCCCACGATACTCCCTGCGGAGGAGCGCCGTGGCCTCCGTGTCGCCGGTCACTTCGCGTTTCACGGGATCGTATGCCAAGGTTCTGCCGGTCTTCATGGCAATGTTCGCGAGAATGCAGCTTGCCGACGAAATATGCCCCTGCTCGATATCCGCCACGGGCCGGCCGCCGGTTTCAATGGCCGCGAGAAAGTCGAGCATGTGGCGGCGCGACGCCGGGGCCGCCTTAATCTCGATATCCTTTTCCTTTGTATCCTCGGGATACTGTTCTTCCTCCAGTAGACAATCCTCGTGAATCGGCTTGCCGTCGCCTTGCGGAATGAAATCGTAGCTGTTGATGCTTCCCTTCAGCGTGCCCTTGTCGCCATAGAGAGTGAATGCCCACGGGTACTGCGCGTCGGGCGTGGTTCCCCACGTGCGATGTTGCCACACGGCCATCAGGTCGTCGTATGCAAACGTCGCCGTTTGCGTGTCGCTCGTGGTCGCCTTCGAGTCCTTCTGCACAAAGATACCGCCGTAGGAGGAAACGTGCTTGGGCCAGCCCAGGTCGAGCATCCATCGAACCGCGTCGAACATGTGTACGCACATGTCGCCAACGATACCGTTGCTGTACTCCATGAACGCGCGCCACCAGCCACGATGCGGCAGATGGTCGTAGGGCCGCATCGGAGCGGGACCGGTCCACATTTCGTAGTCAAGGAAATCCGGCACGGGAATCGGCGCCGGATTCTCGTTGGCGCGCATGTGGTAATAGCAGCACATCTCCACGTGCGACACCTTCCCGAGCAGTCCGGCTTCCACGACATTTTTCTTGGCATTGATAAGATGGGGTGTGCTTCGACGCTGCGTGCCGACTTGCACCACGCGATTGAGCCGCCGCGCGGCGTCCAACATGGCCTCGCTCTCGCGCACGTCAACCGCCGTGGGTTTCTGCACGTACACATGCGCGCCGGCCTCCATCGCGGCAATGGCCGTCAATGCATGCCAGTGATCCGGTGTCCCGACAATCACAATGTCGAGGTCTTTCTCTTTCAGCATCTCGCGATAGTCGCGATACGTGCGCGGCGTCTTTCCAGATTTCTGGCGCTGGCCGATCAATGTCGCCGCTTCCGCGAGCATGTTCGCATCCACGTCGCAGATCGACACCACTTCCACCGGCGCTACCTGCATCAAGCGGAACACGTCGCTTTTGCCGTACCAACCCGTGCCAATCACACCAACCCGCTTCACGGATTGGCTTACTGCGTCGACAGCACCCGTTCCCAACGCCGCCAGGGCCGCCGATGCGGATGCCGCCTTAAGAAACGCTCGGCGATTCATCATGAAGCTCATGTCTCCTCCCCTCTGCCGGTGTCTTTCCGCCATGACTCACAAGTCGCGGGAAAGCGCAGCGCGTTGACTGTCTCCACGGTGTGTATGTCTCTTACACGAGTGTACCTAAAGCAGGGGCGCTGTTCACGCAACTGCGGCCCCTCGCGTCGTCATGGGCTTCGTCCAACTTTCGTGCTAAAGTGGTCACGCGTAATCTATCGCGTTCAAGGAGGCTAGGGTGATGAAACAAGTTCTCTCCGTCGTATATTGCGTGTTGCTCACGGCCATCGTGCCTGCATTCGCCGATTTACCCATACCTCAGAATCCGATGTGGAAGCCCGTCGAGGACGAGGTCTACCTTCAGGAAGTCGGCAGCCTCGTTAAGTCAGATGATGCGCTGCGTGCGGTGGCTGTTTTCAATAACACCGCCTATGTTGGCGATACTCATGGTGTAGCCGTCGTGAAAGGCGAATCGCTGGAACGCATTGCCGGTCCCGCTGGAGCAGTGAGCAAGCTGAAGGTGCTTGCGGGCGCCTTGTGGGCTACAGCGGATGATGGGCTTTGGAAGTTCGACGGAACCGCATTCATACGCGTGACGGAGCAAGTGCCCGCCGACCTCTGCGAACACAACGGCAAGATTGTTCTTGCGACGAACGACAATCTCTCCACACTCGAAGGGTCCACCATTTCTCCGCTCACGGAAGGGGGACATTCGAAACTGCTTGGTGTTGCGTCTTACGGCGGTACGGTCTACGTGCACGACGGGAAACGCATCGGACTGTACGCGCGCGGCCGTATCGAGTTTGACAACATCACGGACTGGGGTACGCTGGAGCGCGGCTGCACAATTCGCGACATGATGGCGATGGGAAGCCGTCTGATTCTCGCCACCGATGAAGGGCTCTGCGTTCTGCGCGGCATGACGTGGTACCGCACCGTTGGCGAAGACGGACTCTGCTATGAGGACACGACAACACTCGCGCGCGGCTTCGACAGCGACCTCTGGATCGGTACGATGCGAGGCGCCATCCGCAATGTAGGTGATGCTTACCACTACTTCGGCCATCCTCGCTGGATTCCCAACGATAAAGTCAATGCGATTGCGTGCAGCAAAGACACGGCCTACATCGCCACCGATTCGGGCCTAGGCATAATCACGTACGAACCCTACACCTTGGCGAAGAAGGCCGCCTACTACGAGCGTTGGCTCAATGAGTGGGGCCAGAAACGCCTCGGTTTCATTCATGCGCTGTTCCTGATTAATGGCGAGTGGGAGCGCGAAGTCAGTGACAATGACGTCGGGTACAGCAGCCACTACCTCAATGCCAAGTGTTTTGAATTTGCCGTCACCGGCGATCCCAAGGTGCGAGCCGAGGCTGTGGACATGATGAAGTCGGTGAAGTGGAGCGAGGAAATCACCTCAATCGACGGCTTCCCCGCGCGCTCCATCTACGCCGCCAACGAACCCTGCGCCAAAGCCCAGCACGGTTCAGGCGGCCTGCCCGCCGAATGGCATGCGACACCAGACGGACTGTGGGAATGGAAAGGCGACACTTCCAGCGACGAGACGGATGCCCAGGTCTATGAAACCAACCTGTTCCTGCGGCTCGTTGCGAATGATGAAGAGAAAGTATGGGCGACAGAACATCTCCATCGGGTCGTTGGTCACATCGTAGATAATGGATTCTGTTTGCGAGACGTAGACGGTCAACCGACACGCTGGGCCCGATGGGATCCCGAGTATCTGCAAACACCGCTCGGCTACTACGCTCGCGGCCTCAACGGCATGGAAGCTTTCAATTACGTCACGACCGCCTTTCACTACACACGCGATCCCAAGTTCTCGGCCGCCAAAGACAGACTCATCGGCTGGAACTACTTTGAAGACATCCTGCGGCAAAAGCTGACCTTCCATCCCGGATTCTTCACGCACTTCGACGACCGCCTCGCGTTCTACTCCTATTTCCCGCTCATCCTTCATGAAACGGACCCAGACCTGAAGGCATTGTGGTTGCGCAGCCTCGAACGCAGCTGGGAAGTGAAACGCATCGAAGCCGTGCCGTGGTTCAACTTCATCTACGGCGCGCTCACCGGCAATGACTGCGAAACCGAACGCGCTGTCGCGCATCTGCGCGAGTGGCCGCTCGATCTGCGCCGCCATTCGTACGTGAATTCACACCGCGACGACCTGTATACGCCCAAGGGTTACCGCGCCTACTCCGAGCGCGTCAAACCCCTCAGCCCGCGCGAGACCGAACCCAATCGATGGGACGGCAACTTCATGCAGCTCGACGGCGGCAACAACGGCACGGTTGTAGCCGACCCAGGTGGCTGGCTCGACGCATATTGGATGGGCCGCTACTACGGCATGATCACAGCCCCGCAAACAAAGGACAAGAACCTCACAACGGTACCCGAGCGCGGCCTTCACCTCGGCGCGAAGCCCTATGACGGACCGCCCCGTCCCAAACTGCGCCACGAACTGAAGGGGAATTAATGCTAGAACCCATCCCTTCTTGTCTGACGTTGTCCGGACCTTAGTCTTGATTGAATCCACGCAACGCCCTAGCGTGGAACCGCGACATACACGACGGTGTATCTATGGGAGGGCGCACCTGTGTTGAGAGTAAGCATCATCATGAGAAGCCTGTCTGCAGTGACAATTCTCTTGTCCCTGGCCGCATTCGCTGACCCAAGTCCAGCCGCTCCCCCTAACCCTACGTTGATTCGGCTGCCATTCGCGTTTCCCACAGGAATGGAGAACACACCGGTTGTCTTCAACGGCAGGCTTCTGCTAGTGGACAATCATCGGCCTGGCGGATTTGAAGCGAAAGGCAAGGACGCCTACCTCTTCATCCGAGATCTCGTCACCGG
>JAIBAQ010000143.1 GCA_019695095.1 Candidatus Hydrogenedentota bacterium | reverse complement strand
ATGGAGGGCAAATTCCGTTGGCTTTGCACGGATATAGTGGATGACGTTCCTCCCGCGTATAGAAATCCAGCTCAGACACATCACGTCGAGAATGAAGTCAATGAGCCGGCCCATGTAAAATAGTCCAAATTGCACGCAGCCCCTCCCCGAAGATTGCAGCGTGTTCGAAAAAGGCCTCCGGAAACGGAGGCCTTTGCTTTTGGTGGCAAAAGCGTACTGGGGCCGTGAATTGGGCTTTACAGCAATTCCCCGAGGTGTATACTGGCGTCAGGGGCCGCGAAGACGGGCCGTCGAAGTGGGGGGACCGCCAGCGGCATTACCAGGGGGAGCGCGCCATGCATTCACATCAGGGTTGCTGCGGGTGTTCGTCTCATGAGATGGGACGCCGGTCTTTCTTGGCATCCGTAAGCGGGGGGGCAGCGGCAGCGGCCGTTCTTTCCGGCTGCGAGACGGTTACACCTGCGCCACTTGCGGCGGCGGTACCCGCGATTCATCGTGTCCCCAACTTGAAGCGCAAAACGTTGACCGTTCAGCCTGCTTTGACGTGTAGCGATCACACCCGGCGTGAAGCCACCAGTTGGCGGCCGTGGGGCGGGTTGCACACGGACGCGGACATCAGCGCAGAGACGGCGCGCATTTCCGACGACCTGAAGGCCATGCAGGCAAAGGCCGAGTTCCCGCTGGAGATACGTCCGGTTGTGCGCGTATCTGACCAAGCCACCGCAAGCAGGCTGCGTCAAGGGGACGCGGACGTCATGCTGGTGTATGGGGCTTCGGGCGAGATCGAACCGCTGATTTCAGCGGACCGGCACAACATTGTGTTTGTACGTCACAAATCAGGGCCCGTGTATCTCTGGTACGAAATAGCTCATCCGCGCTTGCTGCGGAAGACCGTCGACACCTGGGGACAGCCTGGACTGGAACCGGCCGACATCGTGGTCGACTCGAATGACGACGTGTTATGGAGGCTGCGGTCGCTGTCGGCATTGAAGAACACGCTCGGGTGCCGCATCGTCGCAATTGGCGATGCGAGCGGTTGGGGCGCAGGAGGGCAGAACGCCCCGAAGATTGCAGCCGAACAGTGGCGAATGAATATCGTGCCGGTGAGCTACGAGAAACTCGGGCCGCAGATCCAAGCGGCGCGTGCGGACGCGGCCAGCATGAAACGCGCGGAAGTGGCCGCGGCGGACTATCTGAAGATGCCACGCACAAAGCTGGAGACAAAGCACGATTATGTCGTAGGGGCGTTTGTGTTGCGCGATCTTTTTGTGTCGCTGATGGCGGAACACGACGCGCCCGCGATGACGATCAACAATTGCATGAGCACAATCATGCCGCTATCGAATACAACGGCATGCTTGACGCTAAGCGTGATCAACGACGACGGGATGATGGCATTCTGCGAATCCGACTTTGTCGTGATTCCTTCTGGAGTGTTGTTGCACTACATCTCGTCCGTGCCGGTCTTCCTGCAAGACCCGACGTATCCGCATCATGGGATTATCACGCTGGCTCATTGCACCGCGCCGCGACGTATGAATGGCAAGCATGATGAACCGGTCCGATTGTTGACGCATTTCGAATCGGATTTCGGTGTGGCCCCGAAAGTTGATATGCGCGTTGGGCAAGTGGTGACGGTAATCGATCCGGATTTCCAGAGCGAAAAATGGGTCGGATTCCGCGGGACGATCAAGGACAATCCTTTCATGGATATCTGCCGGTCGCAGGTGGACGTTGCGATTGAAGGCGACTGCGACGTGCTGGCTCAGGAAATGCGCGGTTTCCACTGGATGTTGGCGTACGGCGACCACCTGAAAGAACTGGGATACGCGCTCAAGAAAGTCGGTGTGTCATTCCACGACCTTACCGCGAATCGCATCGCATGAAGTGACGCGGAGTCGAAGACGGGACCATTTTTCAACTCAGATCTGCGCCGTCAATTAGAGTGTCCGCGCGCACACGTCGATCTGCGAGAGTGGTTGTGCCAAGGTTCCCGCATCATGTAGCGTAGCGGGGAACCGCTGGGCTGTGCTGCACATACGCATTTCTAAAAAGCATGACATCTTTGAAGAGCGGCGGCTTGGCCCCTACCGAACGACGCAGTAAGCGGTGACCGGATTGGGATTCGGGAGATGGCGCCAGATCGCCGCCTCCTTTGCATTGCTGCAATGCTCATAAGCCTTGGATATGCTCATTGCATACCACTCCCCGGGAGGGTTTTCCGTGGCAATTCGCAGACATCTACTACTGGCGCGTCAGGCTGACCGAGAAGCATACGTCCAGGCGCTGCGTCAGACCCCCTTCATCGCAATCGAAGACGCAGGCCCGTGGTGCTGGACCGTTGCCTCCGCCTTGGCCGAATCGCATGAATACATGTTGGATGCCGCATCAAAAGCCAAAGCGCCCTTTCTGCTATTCACCACCTTCGATGGCGATGGCTGGTTCGTCTCCGCAAGCGCGGCGGGCAGAGTGACAAATGGGAAGCACGAATTCGCAAAGGACTGGATCGAAGGCAACAAGCCGGCGGCGAAACGCGTCGCGGGTCTTGTTGCGCTGATAAAGAGCGTTGCCACTGATGCCGATGAACAAGCCGTCGCAGACGCGCTCTCCGGACGCGCCCTATGCAATGCCGAAATGGAATCCGACCTCGGCGATCTTCCTCGCCTCCTGCACGTACTCGGCGCAACCGGCATCGTGGAAATCCCGGAAGATCCTCCGCAGCGCCGTCGGCGGCGCAACCAGCCCACCCGCACGCTTTCTCTGCTCAAAGGACATGCCGGCCGTGCTCGTAGCGCCATCTCCGGTGTATCGATTCCCGTGGAACACGCTGGCGATCTAGCCGCTTTGGCCCTCTTCTGCGACCCCGATGCCTACATCACTCTGATTGCGGAAGGCACAGACCTCCCGGAGGTGACGCTCGACATCCCATGCAAAATTAGCGAGAGTCACGGAACCGTCTATGTCGAAGCCGACGGAGGCATCGGACTCAAAGCCAACGTCATAAAGCGCGCCGCGGAGTTTCTCGCGCCGGTTAATGGACTCGAAGAACTTACCATTGTCTCAGGCCGCAGCCGCAACGGAAAAGACGCCGGTTGGCACCGCTACGCAGGCCCGGTTGCCAAGGGCCGATGGCAGATAGCCGAAGCCACACCCTCAGTTGACAGTGCTATCCTCGCGGCCGGAGTTCACCTGATCGGTCAATTCCGCACGTCGGCACCTATCCAGTGCGCATCCGAATCGGAAGCATTGGCGGTCGTGAACCGCTGCGCAAAGAGCTGTTATCTCTCACCGGACAATGCGCCTCGCCAAAACGGAGCCAGTCTCATCGCCGCGAAGGATTCCCGCTTCTACGTTATTCTGGAAATTTTTCGCATACGGTTCGCCAAGACATGGGATGCCTCCGCTGCGCAAAAGGCCGAGGCTGCCGAAAAGCGGCAGTGGGATCGTCTCGAAGAGGCCATTATCCAAGCTGCCGAAGCTCGCGGCCTGCGCCCGAAAAAGTAGTACCGAGGGGCGGGAAGTGACACGGCTCCTCAAACTGTATATATGCCGCTTGTGTCAGTCTCCGAATCCCACTCTTCTTCATAATCGCGGCTACAATTCGGACTAGGTTTTGGCCGTGCTGTAATACCTCGCGGAAAACGAGCGCGTTTCTCCCGGCTTCACTTGCGTGCGCGGCGGAACGAGTTCGAGATTAACCTGCATGTACGGCGTTATTGTGCCGCGAAATACGCTGTTGAGTTAGTTCGAAAGCGAGTCTGCCTTCCGCTTGAGGATGAGAATGTGGCGTTGGGTGAAACCGAGCCAGCTCGTGTAGGCAACGCGATCGATTTCTTCGTACCCATCGCGGGGAAGGAAAGAGACGGCATAAGCATCATCGACAACCCACCAGCCGCGTCCTCCTAAATCTTCGCCGGCGCGTAAGCGGGCCATGTACGCGTCACTTGTGTAGATGCCATTGAATTCATAGCCGCCGTCAATCTGTGTATCGGGCACATTGTGGACGACACGAAGAACGTCGACAGCCTGCCAACGCGCGCGGTTCCACGCCAGGTAATCCTGCAGGCTCACGATGGAGAATGCGTAGGACAGAGCACAGAGGATCAAAGTGGCCTTTCTGGATCGTGAAGAGGGTGACGCAATTCTCGCGCTACGGGGTGCGGCTGCGAGTATGAGCAGCAGCGCGAACGTGGGGAGCAGGTAGCGATCGAAGTAAACCGAGTGCGCGGGAATCGCCGGGGCGACGATCAGAAGTAGTGCAAGCACCAGCAGGAAGAAGCGCTGCGTGGTGCGGATGCGATGGACCCTGCGCGCCTTGTGACGCATGGCAATCTGACTTGCGACGAAGAACGCAGCGCTGAGCGCGGCGAGGACAGTCAAGGGCCACCAAAACAACGGTCCGGCACGGAATGGCGACCAATCGCGATTGAAGACGGTGGCGTCGCGGAGCAGGAGCGGGCCGACGCCGAAGTCGCGGAGGATATTGGGGAAAAGCGGTAAGGGACCGAGCAGGGGAAGCATTCCAAGCATGAGACCGAGAGTACATGCGAATACGTACGCCCTGCGCCGGCTCCAGCGGAGCGGGGTAGGCAGAGTCACGGGGAGCAAGAAGAGGCCCAGCGTGAGGGTGGTAATTGTGGCGAAAACGAGCGTCATTGCGGCGTCAGGGGTACGCAGGCCGGAGACGGCCTCGCTCGGGTAGAACACCATGTCCTGGGTGTAGGTCAGCCAGAGGGCAATGGGGATGGCCACGAGCCAGGGGGCGATGTAGGCGAGCGATATGCAGATGCTGTCGCGTAGATAAATCCTGCGCCACGTCATCGCAAGCGCCAGGGTAAACGCGACGGGAATGAGCAGGCCGAATTGGCGGTCGAGAAAGGCCGCTGTCGCTAACAGCGAAGCGCCAACGGCGGTCTTGGCAGAGGCACGCCGCAACAGACGCAGATGAAAGAGCACTGACAGTGCGAGGCAGGCGATAAACGGCACATCGGTCATGAAGGTGTAGGCAAGATTGAGGAAGATCGGATTGGCCACGAGCACAAGACCGGCGCATCGGGAGGCCCAGCGGCTTGCGCCAGCCTCGCGCGCGGATTGCGCCACGGCCCAAGCGGCCAATACAGCCAGCGCTAGCGTCGAAACGCGAAGCGTAGTGTAGGAATAGCCGAGGACGAGGCTCCACAACGCGCCCCAAATGGTCTGAGAGAATGCAAATGCGCTTGAATACGGGTGTACCGCAAAATGACCGTCCAGGTGCCAGCGCACCATCGTTGCGTAGACCCAATCGTCGTTGAGCGGGAAATCGTGGGTGGGAGGCACAACGATGACGGCAAGCAGCAACGCAAATGCATACAGCGGCGCGCGGCGTATGGAGTGCAACACGTTCATTGCTTGGGCGCGCCGGATCGAGCGCGACTCGGCCCGCTCCGCGTTTCTGTGCGTCTAACGTTCATTGAGTAATCCCGTTGACCCAGCCGCCATTATTCGAGGTACCTCGCCCACGCGCAAGTTGGTCCGCAAAACCTCCGCAGTCCGAACACGCAAGGATCCCGATCTCCGCGATTCAGGCGCGGCCATCTCTTTAGCACGCCTTCCCTTCCCTGTATAATGCCCGGCACGTCTCTTGAGGTGACGCACGAAAGGGTTGATTCATTCAATGAAACTGCGAGCAAGCCTTTGTGTTGGGGTGGCTTTAATCTTGACTTGCGCCGTGGGGTGCACAAGTGGAGGCGGAAACGCTGCCGATGGCGCGATTTTGCACGTGGGGGCCGGCGCCGAACCGCAGAATCTCGACCCTTATCGCGTCACGGGTCACAACGAACACCGCATCCTTACGTCGTTGTTCGAGGGCCTCACGACTCTGAACCAGGTGACGCTGGCAGTCGAACCGGGGGCCGCCGAATCGTGGACGGTCAGTCCGGATGGACTGGTCTACACGTTCAAGCTAAATCCCAATGCGAAATGGTCAAATGGCACACCGGTCACCGCGAAGGATTTCGTGTACGGGTGGAAGCGCCATCTGTCGGCGCGGTTGGGTAGCGAATACGCGTACATGCTGTGGTGCATCGTGAATGCCGAAGAGTACACCAAAGGGAAGGTCACGGATTTCAGCCAGGTGGGCGTCAAAGCTTTGGACGATACGACGCTGGAAGTAACCCTGAAGTATCCGGTACCCGCCTTCCTCACGATGCACATACATTACTCCTGGTTTCCGGTTTTGCAGTCCAACGTGGAGGCATTCGGGGCCATTGACGATCCCAACAACACGAAGTGGACGCTTGCGGGAAACATGATCTCCAACGGTCCATTCAAGTTGGTGGAATGGTCGCCCAATCAGATCATTCGGGTGACGCGAAACGATTTCTATTGGGACGCGGCCAACGTGAAACTCGATGGCGTCGAGTTCTATCCCTACAGCAATCTTCCCACAGAGGAACGTGAATTTCGCGCGGGTAGGTTGGATGTTACGGAATCTCTTTTAGCGACGAAGATCGAAACCTACCGCCGTGAACACCCCGAGTTGTTGCACATCGATCCGATGATTGGAACGTATTTTTATCGGCTTAACGTGACGCGAAAACCGCTGGACAATCCGAAGGTGCGCCGAGCGCTGGCCATGAGCATCGATCGTCAATCGATCTGCGATAACGTGCTCTTTGGCGCGGTCGTTCCTGCCGCCGCATTCACGCCGCCGGGGCTTGCCGGATATACGCCGGAAGCATCGATTCCCTACAACGTCGAAGAGGCCCGTAAGCTCCTGGCGGAAGCGGGCTATCCCAACGGCGAGGGCATGCGGCCGCTCGATATTCTCTTCAATGAGAGCGAAGACCATCGCCGCATTGCCGAAGCAATCCAAGACATGTGGAAGAAGAACCTCAACGTCGATGCGCGCCCGACACAACAGGAGTGGAAGGTTTATCTCAATTCGATGACAACGCTGGATTACGACGTCGCGCGTTCGGCATGGATTGCAGACTACCTTGACCCGATCAACTACTTGGAGTGTTTTGAAACGGGAGGCGGCAACAACCGCACGGGCTGGTCGTCGCCTGAGTTCGATGCGCTGGTCGCGAAGACGCGCCTCTCGCCGGATCAAGAGGTTCGTTTCCCCTTGTTGCAGCAAGCGGAGAGACTGCTTCTGGATGAAGCGCCGCTCGCGCCCATTTATTCGTACCGCCAGCGGTTCCTGTTGGCTCCGCGCGTGCAAGGGCTGAAGTCGAACATGCTTGGTTATTTGAACTACAAGAGTTTCTCGATTTCCGATGCAAATTAGGGAACAGCAATGATACGGTTCCTGGTTCGCCGCGTTCTGGGACTCGTACCCGTCTTCTTGATCATTGTCACTGTGATCTTCTTCCTGATCCGCCTTGCGCCCGGCGGGCCGTTCGAGCAGGGAGAACGGTTTGTCGCTCCCGAGGCTCTCGAACAACTCCGCGCGGCATACAACCTCGACGCGCCGCTCTATAGGCAATATCTCGACTACCTCTTCGATCTCGTGCGTGGCGATTTGGGTCCGTCGATGAAGCAACCGAGCCGCACGGTTGCGGAATGGATCGCATTGCGCGCGCCGGTTTCGATGGAATTGGGGTTCTACGCGCTATTGGTCGCGTGCACGTTGGGACTCTTGGCGGGAGTAACCGCGGCATTGCGGCCCAATAGCCTGACGGACTACGTTCCCATGTCATTTGCGATGGTCGGTATTTGCGTGCCGATCTTCGTGTTGGGTCCGCTGCTGATGTTGATTTTCTCAATTTGGCTTGGCTGGCTGCCCGTTGCCGGGTGGGGTCCGCCCAATACAAAGATACTTCCTGCTCTTACCCTCGGCGCGCCGTACGTCGCCTACATTGCCCGGCTCGCGCGCGGCGGCATGTTTGAAGTCCTCGCGCAAGACTTCATTCGCACCGCGCGTGCCAAGGGACTCAGCGAGGCGCGCGTTGTACTTCGGCACGCCCTTCGCGGCGGAATACAGCCTGTTGTCTCGTTCCTAGGGCCTGCGGCAGCGGGGCTGCTGACCGGGTCATTTGTGGTGGAGAAGGTATTTCAGATTCCGGGACTCGGCAGCCAGTTTGTGGACGCCGCCTTCAATCGCGATTACACCATGCTGTTGGGAGCGGTACTCTTTTATGCGGTACTGATACTCGTGTTCAATCTGCTCGTAGACGTCGCGCAAGCATTGCTCGATCCGCGGGTGCGCTATGGCAAGTGATGTAACCGTAGTCGAACGGGGTGCGTCACTTTGGCGAGATGCGTGGCAGCGGCTCCGGCGCAATCGCCTTGCAGTGATCGGTATGTCGATCCTTGTCATCGTCGTTCTTGCCGTAATTGTGGGGCCGTGGCTCTCTCCGTACTCGTACGAAACCCAAGACCGCGCAAAAGGCGCGGTCCCTCCGAATATGTCGAATTGGTTCGGCACGGACACGCTGGGGCGCGATCTCTTGACACGCATTCTGTATGGTGGCCGCATATCGTTGATGGTGGGGATAGCTGCGACATCCGTA
Source organism: Candidatus Hydrogenedentota bacterium (assembly GCA_019695095.1). Taxonomy (NCBI): domain Bacteria; kingdom Pseudomonadati; phylum Candidatus Hydrogenedentota; species Candidatus Hydrogenedentota bacterium. The sequence goes on along the minus strand of JAIBAQ010000143.1, from coordinate 7,300 downwards.
TCGCTGCTGATTGGCGTGCTATACGGGGCCTTTGCCGGATTCGCGGGAGGCCGCACCGACGCAATCCTCATGCGAATTGTGGATATCCTGTACACGCTGCCGTTCACGATTATCGTGATCATCCTTTCGGTGTATTTTCAGAAGAGCCTGGTGCTGCTGTTCATGGCCATCGGTGCGGTGGAATGGCTGACCATGGCGCGCATTGTGCGGGGGCAAGCGCTTTCGTTGATGCAGAAGGAATTCATCGAAGCAGCGCAAGTGATGGGGTTGCGCCGCAGGCGAATCGTTTTGCGGCATCTCATTCCCAACGCATTGGGTCCGATCATCGTCTACACGACGCTGACGATTCCCCAAGTGATGTTGCTGGAGGCTTTCGTAAGCTTCCTGGGGATGGGCGTGCAGCCGCCGATGAGTTCGTGGGGGCTGCTCATTCACGACGGAGCGAACGTGATAGAAGAATACCCCTGGATGCTGATCTTTCCGAGTCTCGCGCTCTCTCTCACGCTGTTCTCACTCAACTTTCTCGGCGACGGTCTGCGTGATGCGCTGGACCCGCGCATCGCCAAGGATTGACGGGTATGTCGTTGCTCATCGTCGAAGACTTGCGAACGTACTTCCGGCTCCGCTCGGGCACCGTGCGCGCAGTGGACGGCATTTCGTATTCGGTGGAGCAAGGCGAAACGTTGGGGATAGTGGGAGAATCCGGTTCAGGCAAGTCCGTCTCCAGCCTGTCGCTGCTTGGCCTGATTCCAATGCCTCCGGGTTCAATCGAATCCGGCGTTGCACATTTTGACGGCATTGACTTGTTGAGTTGCTCGAGCGCCCGACTTCGCGGAATTCGAGGCAAGCGCATATCCATGATCTTCCAAGATCCCATGACCGCGCTGAATCCCTATCTGACGATTGGGGCGCAGGTCATGGAGCCACTGAGGATTCACGAGCGATGTTCGCGCGGAGAGGCCCACCGGCGCGCCGTGGAGATGCTTGAGGCAGTCGGTATCCGAGACGCCGATCGCCGCATGCGCGCGTATCCGCATCAATTCAGCGGCGGCCTTCGCCAGCGCGTGATGATTGCCATGGCGTTGATCACGCGGCCGCAACTGCTCATCGCCGACGAACCGACCACGGCGCTGGACGTGACCGTTCAGGCGCAGATTCTGGATTTGATCAAGCGCCTGCAACGTGAATTAGGGATGGCCGTAATTCTTATCACGCACGATTTGGGCGTGGTCGCGGAAACCTGTGATCGCGTTTTGGTAATGTACGCGGGACGTATCGTCGAGTCGTCGCCCGCCGAAGCGCTCTTTGACAAGCCCCAACATCCCTACACGGAGGCGTTGATGGCCTCGCTTCCATCGCGTCGCGCGAAGGGAGAGGCGCTGTACACGATTCCTGGCATGCCCCCGGATCTTGTGCAGCCCATCAAAGGATGCGCGTTTGCGCCGCGGTGCGAGAAGGCCACCGGAATTTGCCGCACAAGCAGTTGCGAGTTGCGTTCGGGCGACGGCGCGCGGGCGACGGCGTGTGTGCGGATACAGCGTGGAGAGTTGGGATGACGATTGCCAACGGCCCCATACTCGATGCGCGCGACATCGCGGTCCACTACCCCGTATCCGAAGGCCACCTGTTTGAAAAGCGTGTTGGAACCGTGAAGGCCGTAGACGGCGTAAGCATCTCATTGCAGCCCGGAGAAATGCTCGGACTTGTCGGTGAATCGGGATGCGGCAAGTCGACGTTTGCGCGAGGCATTCTGCGCTTGGCCCCTCTTACGCGTGGTGAAGTCTGGTTTGAAGGGCGGAACTTGGCGGCGCTGTCGCGCGAAGAGTTGCGCACGGCGCGCCGGCGAATTCAGATGGTGTTTCAAGACCCGTTTGCATCGCTCAATCCGCGCATGAACGTCAGCGATGCGATCGCGGAACCAATGCGGGTGCATCGGCTGGTGCCAAAACGCGACGTGTCCATGGCCGTGTCGGGACTGATGGAACGCGTGGGGCTGGCATCCCGGCACGCGCTGAAGTATCCCCATGAATTCAGCGGTGGACAGCGACAGCGCATTGCGATCGCGCGCGCGTTAGCGCTCAAGCCTGCGCTGTTGATTGCGGATGAACCCGTCTCTGCGCTGGATGTGTCGGTGCAGGCGCAAATCCTGAATCTCATCGCGTCCCTTTGCCGGGAAGAGCGTCTGACGCTATTGCTGATTTCGCATGATCTCGCGGTCGTGCGTCATCTCTCGCACCGAATTGCAGTGATGTATTTGGGGCGAATTGTGGAAATTGGCGATGCTGAGAGGGTGTTTTTAAACCCCGGTCATCCCTATTCTCAGGCCCTGTTGAGCGCAATACCTTCGCCGAATCCTCACCGCAAACGCGATCGAGGAAAACTGCTGCTGAAAGGAGACCCTCCGTCTCCGCTGAATCCGCCGGTGGGTTGTGCGTTTCATCCGAGATGCCCCTACGCGACCCCCCAATGCTCGGAGTCCGTGCCGGAGCTTGCGGATCGGCAAGGCGATGGCCACCGGGTGGCGTGCGTACGGCTGGATGAATTACCCGCGTGGACAGAGGGCGATAAGTCGTAGGTAGCGGCTTGCACAGTCGTTCGAGTTGAGACTCAGAAGAGGGGTTTGCCGCGAAGCAAGACGTCTTCAACAGCCTTCATGTCGAGCTCGACAGGAAGGATGAGTTTCCCGGCAGGGTCTCGATACAAGGCAATGACGGGCTTGTCGAGTGAGGACTGCCGTACTTCAGTCACGATTCCGACGTACCGGTCGTACTTGCCCCCATCGACAACGACCTCGGTTCCCAGTGGATACACAGGGGCAATTCGCAGAAACGCCGTGACGAGTTCGCGGTTTAGACGGGTTCCCGCGTAATCCGATACGGTACGCAATGCTTGATCGGGTGCGAGCGGCCTGGGAGCGCCAATCCCGTTCAGGAGATTGTCATACGTATTGGCGACGGCGGCAATCTCGCCAATCAGTGTTGGAACAGGTGTCGATAGGTTACGGTCACGCTCAATCGTATTGCTGCCCACCAATCCTCGAGGTTTGCCCGAGCCGTCCTGATGTTCGTGATGCTCGTAAGCAACGTGGGGCGCAAGAATATCCGGGTCGTCATTGTTCTTGAGCAGCTCGTAACCGAGCAACGTGTGAAGTCGAACCGATTCGCGGTCTCCAGACTGCTTGTCGAGAAACACCTTGCCAATATCGTGCAGCAGACAACCGCTGGCCAGTTGCTTTAGCCGTTGCGCGGTCATGCCGATGTGCCGTCCAAGCATGACGGCGACCACGCACACGTCGATGGAGTGCTCGTAGAGCGCGGAATCTTCGCTCTTGATGGAAGTGAGACCGGCCAGTGTGCTGCGCGTAAGGACTTCTTCGAGAATCGAACTGATGCATGACATCATGGCTTTCCACACCGGGCCTTGCGTGAATAGAACGCGCATGCGGTCCGAGGAACAAAAGCTTCTCACGTCTTCAAAAGACGATGAACGAAGTGAGGCGAACTCTTTCTCTATCGTCTTGACGAGTTCATCCATCGCGCTGAGCGCTTTGGCGCGCACGACGGGATCAAGGCTCTCTTCGGGTTCGACGTCAATGCCGGACTCCGTATCGGAAACGTAGAGATACGTATACCCCTTGCTCTGGAGCGACTTGATATACCCTTCGGTCAGTTTCACACCTGCATTGAGCAGGGTAGTGCCCTTGGAATCCAGCAAGGGCTTGCCAACCACATTCCCTGGCTCCAGCGATGAAACCGGAATAATTCGCACGGAAGTCTCCTCCAAACCGGGAAACATCCTAACAGAAGGTGCGGCAGGCGCGATACGCATTTCGAGTAGAACATGTCTGAACTATGAAACTGAAGGCGTCCAGGTCGGGCGGTTGAATGACAAACGCGATCGGACGCCCGGATGCGTGCTGCCGGGGAAATTGCCGTAAACGTCACAAGAACAACGTGCTCGCTTAGATTCTTGCATGATATTTTCCGCCGCCGTATTGTTATGGCATGCAAGGGGATGGGAGTCTATGCCGGACATCAATGAGTTAAAGCAAATTCGGCGCGAACTGGCCGACGTCATGGATCGTGTTGCCGAGCTGAGCAGTCGCCTGCGACAACTTGAGGCTGCGGAGGCAAAGGGCGAGCCGGCGCCGCCGGTCCAAGGTGTTGAACCTCCACGCGAACCGGTCAGGGTCGTGCCGCCCCCCCTGCCCGTTGCTCCATCGGCGGGATCGCCATCCGCGCCTGTTCGACCTGCCGTGGCGCCGCCGACGGTTGCGGCCAAGGCTGACGCGCCTATAGCGGGCCGTGAGTCGACGGCGATTCCCAGTCCGACGCCCGCTCCCAAGCGCGAGTCTGCGCCTGCGGCCAAATCTCCTGCCAAGCCAAGCCAACCCGGCGGTTGGGAAATGACCTTGGGTTCCTATTGGCTTCCGCGGCTGGGAATTCTTCTGCTGGCGATGGCGGCCGTGTTTGGATTGAGCGCAGCCATGAACGCCTGGGGACCCTGGGCTCGCGTCGGGGTAGGCTACGCCGTTTGCGCTGTGTTCCTGGGCTGTGCTTGGTGGTTGGAGCGCAAATACGCACGGTATGCGCAAGTGCTGTTTGCGGGCGGCCTGGGGTTAAGTTATTTCGTTACGTATGCGGCGCATTTCCTTCAATATGCGCGCATCATCGAGAGTACGACGGTAGGTATCGCTCTACTGGCAATCGTGGTTTTGATCTGGGCCGCATTCGCACACCTCCGAAAGTCCAGCATTGTGGCCACGCTCGTTGTGTTCATGGGCAATCTCACCGTGTTGCTGACAACGCTGCAAGGTGGCGAGATTGTGCCGTTTTCCGTCGCAGGCATCCTCGTGCTTGGAATTGGCAGTGCTTTCTTCTTGCTGCGGCATCGCTGGTACTACGTAGCGGTTCTCGGACTAGTCGGCTGCTACGTGAATCACGTCGTGTGGGCTGTGAGCGTCGAGTCGAGCGGACGAACCCAGGACTTCTGGATCGCCCTTGGCTTCCTGATTTCGTATTTCCTCATCTTCGCGCTGGCCGAGCTGTTCTCGCCGGAAGAAGTGCGCCGGAAGACTATTCCCACGTGGGTGCGAACATCGTTTCTGACGGTGAATTCGGTAGCGTTCTTTGCCATTGCGAGCATGCAAGTCGCTGGCTTCAAACTCTATGCCCCGCATCAGGATGTCTTTCGTTTCTACTTTGCACTCGTGCTTCTGCTAATCGGTCTGGCCTATCTTCGATTACGCGCAAACGATCCGCTGTACAACGCTTACATCACGAAAGCCATTGTCGTGGCGACGTACGGACTGACCGCGCGCTACGGTGGCTCCACTCTGACGGCATGCCTATCCGTGCAGACCCTCGCGCTGCTGTACACGGCGAGACGGTCCGGTCTCGTGGTGACGCGCATCCTTGCGTTTGGCACGGCTGGATTGGCTTTCGCGCACGGCGCAGTCACGTCCCTTGGGATTAATGCAGCACCGTATTCAGGAGAAGGATATCTTGATAGCCTCTTCGAAGCGGGACTGACAGTCCTTGTGTTCTTCGCGGCATCGCAGTTGTACCAACGAACCGACTGGAGCATCCGTTCGCCCAAACAAGCGCCGCGGTTCTTGCGCGATGTGGATGAAATGCTGTGGCGCCTCGACCTGATCGCCGAGAAGCCGCGCGAACTTCGCGATGCGCCGAAGCCGCTTTGGGGACTGTTGTTTCCCTTCTTGTACGCCCTGGCAGGCGCCGTTTTGCTTGTGGCGTATACACCCCAATTGACTCAGGACACGCATCGGGCACTGGTCCTTTCGGGGGCTGTCCTTGTGTTCACGTTGCTGGCGCCGATCCTGTCCTCGCGACCATTTGGCCTGACCGCAATGGCACTGACCGTTTGCGCGTTGTTGCCGGCAACCTTCGAAATTGCTGGTCAACCGTCCGCGCGCCTATGGCTTGCGATTATGACGGCGGCCTTCCTGTTCGCAGCGGCATTGCGCAGCGACACGCGGCTTGTAGGCCGCTCGGAGGGCCTCCATTTTCAGCAGAATCCCGCATCGCCCTATTTTCTCTACGCATCTGCGGTATGGCTGGTGGGGCTAATCCTGCGGCGGGAGTGGCCTCACTTGGGAGGTGTTGTTGCCCTGGCGGCCGCCGCGTTCGTGTTGGCTGTGCTCGTGCTGCGGTTGCATCCCGGAGCCATGGCCTGGGTTGGAGCGGCCATGTTCGCGTGGGCGGCTGGGCGTTGGTTTGTCCTCAAGAACATTGAACCTTCATTCTTCGCGTCGGCATTGCCTTGGGCATTGGTTGCGGCAGGTGTGGCGCTCGATCGGTACTATTCGAGCCTGCGGCGGTTTTCCCCTGTGCCGATTGCCGGCGCGTTAACCATTGCCGCCGCGTGGTGTGTCGCCAACATCCACGTGTGGAGGATCGTCCTCCCGCCATGGGTCTGGTTCTGGGGATCGGTAATTGCCATGGCCTTTTTGGCCTATGCGCTGGTGTTTCGGTCCGCGACCTCTGCGGTACTGAGCTTCTTGGGAGCCGCCATCGTAACGGGGAGCATCGTCACTGCTGCGCAGAATGCCGATTTCACCGTTGTTGGTTTGGTGGCGGGCTTCGTGGCCATCGCCGCCTATTGGGGAGCCATGGAGCGCGGCACGAACGCGCTCGTCGCGAGCACGACGCCCTCGCGCACCGCTGTTACCGGGTTCGTGTTCTGCTATGTGGCGGCGGGACTGCTGGTGCTGTTGCCCATACGCGTCCCGTTGCACGGAGCGAGTCTGATCGGCGCTTGGGCTGGATTGGCGCTGGTACTGTTCCTGATCTCCGTGCCGTTCCAGCAGAAGCACTATCGATATGCCGGGCTCGTTATCTTTGCGCTGTCCATCGGGCTCGCATTCTGGGATACGGTCATCAAGTCCACATCCAATCTGCAACGCTTTGTCGCGTTCTCGGTGTTGTGTGTCGTGGTGCTGCTGGTCGCGTACGGTTACCAGCGTGCGATGCTGCATCTGAGCGGCTCGGAGAAGCAGAGTGGGGATTCGGAGCCGGCGCCGACCTCTTCCTCGTCGCAAGACGCGCCGCCCGACACACAGGCATAGGCCGGACGTCACAATGAAAAAACGGCTTCCCGCCCTGAGAGGAGCAGGAAGCCGACATTCTGCAACGAGTTAACGGGATCTGTTAAAGGGTCGCGGTCATCGTTTTCTTGCCGAGTCCTAGATGTGCGCTGATTACGCCAGCCGGATCGCGCCAGAAACCGAATAGGCTGTCATACCACGTGGGATGATCGAGAAGAGCCTTCGCTGGGATCT
>JAIBAQ010000142.1 GCA_019695095.1 Candidatus Hydrogenedentota bacterium | reverse complement strand
AAAAGATGCCTTCGAATTTGCCTTCCATAAGCTTGCCGGCCTTGGCGAAGTTGTTGATGCGGCCGGTCTCCTCGCATTTCTGAAAGCAATACGGCACGGTAACGGTGCGGTTGGTGTCCTGGCGCGGAGACCAGAATCCGTCGTGAATATGCACGTCGGTGAAGGGCACGGGATGTATAGGGTAGTCGCGTTGCGGCGGCCCGGCCAGGGCAACAGTCACGGGCATGAGAAAAGCTATGGCAATGAGTGCGTGCGGCATATCGATCTGCTCCCCCCTGAAGTTGGCTGCTTCTCAGGTGGAGTATGCAACGGTTTGAACGGAGGAGGCAAGGCAAGCCGACGCCGTCTTGGGGAGAACTGCCGGGAGAACTGCCGGGTTAGCAACACATGGACGAAGCGGTATCATGGCCTCTTGCGTGCGAATTCTCCTTCGCTACGCCCGGGCAATGCACGAGATGAAGTCGTGCACGACGGGGATACGGCTTTCTCCCCGGTGACGGGAGGCAAGTACCTCCACGAATCGTTGCTCAAGCGCTGTGCGGCGCTTGCGGTCGACCGCGTCATAGTAGGCCGTCCCCGCGCCGGACTTAAGAAGATGCTCGAGTACCAACTCCGCCGATTCGTAGTGGAAAGTTATGGCTCCGTCCCAGAGTTGTTCGATTTGGAAACCGGCTTCGTGGAGAAGGTTCCGTATGTGATTGGGGTCGCGCGGAAAATCGAAGTCCACGCGCTTTTCCAGCACGGACGGATCTTCGGCGACGATTTCCCGGAAGAGTTCAAGCGGTTCGCGCGGTGAGTTCTCTTTGTGGACGACGAACGCGAGCCTCCCGCCCGATCCAAGCGCACGGTGTGCGCGCTCGAAGAACGCCGCCAAGGGGATGTATCCCAATACCCAACTTGTGAATATCACATCGAAGTTACGGCTCGTGTCCAAGTGCGCGAGCGCGTCGCCGGCGGCGAACCGCACGTTCTCAATCCCGCATTCGCGGGCGCGCGCGTGAGCCTCCGCCAGCATGCCCTCCGACAAATCCACCGCACAAAGCTCTCCGCGATCGCCGATCTGCTTCGCTAGTCGCACCGTGGCGAATCCTGTTCCGCATCCGGCCTCGAAGACGCGCTCTCTTCCTCGCAGACCCAGCCGGTCGATGATTTCCACGACCGGCTTGCCTGCCTCGCACAACCAGAATGTGTCGTAGTGTTCATGGACATTGTTGTAGGCGGTCTTGAGTTCTTCGGAACCAACGTCGCCTTTCGCCTGGTTGCGGATCTGAAAGAAGAGCGGTTCTTCGTGACTGGAGGCCAGGTGCTGCCTGCACACGTGCTTCGACGATTCAGGATCGAGTGGCAAGGATTTGTCGTCGATATAGGGAGCGAGGACTTGGCCCACGCAGCAGGTTCTCGGCGTGCCGAAGCATACGCCCATGCGATCGAGAATCTGCGTGAGCGGCTCGTTTGCGATGTTGCCGAAGGAAAGCGGAACCAAGTTGCAGGGACAGACTTCCCCGCTGCCATCGATGTAGAGGTGCGTCAATCCTGCGCCGCATCCGAACGCATCGGGCGACTCGACATACATGAAGCTCGACAGAATGGGCATATCTTCGCGGGCCGCAAAAATGCGTTGATAATCAAGCACCCTCAGGCGTTCCTGGGGGGTGAGGAGTACGTCCCTTCTGCCCGCAAGCTTACCGGTCGCGCTGGGTTCGAGGAGATGGACCTCGCGCGCGCCGCGTGAGCCGGCAAAACTCATGAAGCTCTCGAAACGTTCCGGCTCAAGCAACTCATGCGTGCCCACCGCGATGACATAGGGATAGAGCCCTGCCTCGGCGGCCATTCCCAGCGCATTAAGCGCGGCATCGAATGCCCCTTCCTTGCCGCGCATTTGGTCATGGGCTTCGGGGTCAATTGAGTCCAGACTCACCCCTAGAGCGAATAGACCGCTTGCCTTCAGTGCTCGCGCGCGCTCCGGCGTAAGCCCCCATCCGGTTGTGTTCAGTCCCAAGTACGTGCTGTCGTCAAAGGAGCTCGCAACTTCCTCGAGGTCAGTCCGCAGGAGAGGTTCGCCGCCCGTCAGGGTCACGTGCACCACGTGCAGTTCCTGCAACTGCCTCGCAGTGTCCTTCAACACGGAGAGCGGCGTGTCGTCCAGGCTCCGTCCCGCGTTGTAGCAATGCCAGCAGTTGTACGAGCACCGGTTCGTGACCGCAAGCGTGACCGAGAACAGACTCCGCTCGGTGGACCTTCCAATCGCGTTGAACTGCGCGGCCATTGTGTCGAACGCGTGACTCGGATAAGGCGGGAAATGGGTGTTGACGACGTAACAGTCGCCGAACCGCGCAACTTTTTCGTGCGCCAAGTAGCCCTTGAGAAATGTGGCCACTTTGGGGTGCATCTTGGAAAACGCCGGTTCGTGAATGACTCTCGCGAAGAATTCCGTGCCGTTCATGGGTCGTCCCCCTTTACGCCCGCGTCCAGGCGTCGACCTCGAACGTTTTCCAACCAGTTCAAGCGCTGGAGTAATCCTGACGCCGCGGGTCTATTTCGGCGATCCTCGCCGTATCTATTGTACTCCTTACGACAGAAAAAGGCCCTCGTGGAGCATGCTATCGCGATTGCGCATCGTATTGAGCGCGAGTGGCCCGCGAGGGTCCGAAATCCCGCCGCATGGCACGTCAGTTCACAACAAACACGCGCTTCGCGCGGTATGTGCGGCCAAACATATCCGTCGTTTCGACGGTCAGCGTGTGGGCCCCGGAGGCGAGCCCTGCCGGCAGGTTCGCCTTCCACAGGTGGTCTGTATCGTCGGGTTTCGGCATTCCTCGCAACGAAGCAGCAAAGTCTTGGCGAGCCTTGCGCTGGAAGTCCTTGTCATCCGCTTTCCCGCCCGTGAGCTCCGCCAGTTTGGCCATAAACGCATCTTGCCGCGCCAGCATTTGCAGGTAATACGGGTCTTTGTCCGTATACTGCGTCATCGGCGTCCAGTCCTTGGCATCGTCGAGCCGCATAGCCACGCGCGATTTGCTTGATCCCGCGAACACGTTGGCCACCACAGTGGCTTTGGCAGTGTCCGCGGCCGCGATGCGCTCCGGCATCCAGATGTTCATCTGATAGTCGGCGGGACGGCGCGGGATCTTGAATTCCACCTCATACGTATTGCCTTCGAAGGCGATGTATGCGTAGTTGTTGGGGCCGCCGTCTGCCATTTCGGTGGTGGGGATACCGACTTCGTCGAAGTTCCCGCCCCACCAGCTGCCGCAGGCCGTGCCCATATTCAGGTGATGATGCGGCGTGTCCTGCATCCAGCCGCTTTCCTTGCCCACAAACTTGTGCCACTGCACGTGCGTGTGTGCGGAAAGCGAGAACGTATGCGGGAAGTCTTTCAGCAACGCGTACAAATCACGCTGATCCTTAATCTCGGTAATGGGAATGTGCATCAGAAGAACGACCAGTTGTTTGGGATCGACATGTGCCAGGTCGTTCTTCACAAACGTCATCTGCTGCTCGCCGAGGCCACCCGAATAGTCTTCCTTTCCGATTTGCTGGCGGATGTCGTCGAGCACAACGAAGTGCACGGCGCCGTAGTTGAAGGAGTAATAGGCGGGTCCGATGAACCGTTCCATGGAGTCATCGGTGCTGGCCTGCGTGGGCGCATCGTGATTGTGGTCGTGGTTGCCCGGCACGTACCGCCACGGGATTTTGATGCTGCTCATCGTCTCAATGAGCGGCTCAAACACCGACAAGTCGTTAAACACGTTGTCGCCGAGCGTGATGCCAAACTTCGCGTCCGTGTCCTGCAACTCTTCCAATACGTCATGAGCAAGAAACTGAACTTCCTCGACGTTGCGCGTCTGCGTGTCCCCGAAACACAGCACCCGGAAGCGGTTGGGCTCGCGCTGTTTGCGCAGCGGAAAGTCGATGGACGCTGGCAATGCCCCCGTAGGGTCAACACCGGCATACTTCATCGCCGGGGTGCCTTTGGGCTTGTGAATGTAATAGAAACTGGGGACGTTCGTGCCAGGACGAAGCGGCGTCATCCATCCCTTGGGTTTAATGACAAACACGTTTGTCTCATCCGTCACCGTAATCGCATAGTTGCCCGTCTTGTCCGTGGCGACGATGTCTACCCCGTTTGATACGAGCACCCCAGCAATCCCCTTCTCGGAGGCGTCGCGAATGCCGTTGGCGTTTGCGTCGTTGTAGACGACACCCACGGCATTTTCGGCCTGTGCGAGAACGTTGAGGACAACAAAAAGCGCGAGCTGAAGCGCGTGTGCGCAGTAACGGAACTTCATTCTTCTTCTCCCCTTATCCCGTGGATTGACGAACTCCGATGCTACAGTGAGACGTCCCCCGTTTCAATCCCTGGCCTTGTACCACGCGAGCACATCAACACCGGGCAACCGACCTCCGGAAGTCATTACTTCTTTTGCGGATAACCCATTCTGTTCTAGACGATGCAGTTCGTATCGCTGGTGCTCCCCACCGATTTGACAGAATTCTGAAACCCGGATAGAATTCAAATAGTCATTTAAAATGAATATTCTAAATAGGGAATTCAAGCACTATGACCGAACGAACGAAGGGATTGGAGACACGCCAGCGCATCCTTGAAGAGGCATGTAAAGTATTTGGTGAGAAGGGTTTCCGTGATGCGACGCATGCGGATATCTGCAGCCGGGCCGGGGCAAATGTGGCAGCCATCAATTACTACTTCGGCACCAAGGAGAACCTGTACCGGGCGGTCTTTGAGCATCTGTCAGAACGCTCAGAAGTCCTTTATCCCTTTGGAGAAGGCCTTTCCGAGGACGCAGCCCCGGAAGTGCGCCTCTACGCGTTTATCCATGCGTTTCTTGGCCGGGTCTTTGACCAGGAAGAACTTATGCAACTTCACCACATCCGGATGGCCGAGATGTTCGCGTCCACGGGCCTCCTGGACGATCTCATGGAGCGGCATCTTGCCAGCGTCGCCGTCCACATTAGCGGGATCCTTCAACTGCTTCTGGGTCCCGGTGCCTCCGCACGAGACCTGGAATGGTGCGGAATGTGCGTCGTGGGCCAGTGCCTGATAGGTGCGTACGGTCCGCAAGACGACAAGCATAGGCATATGTTGAATTTCAGCGCGGCAGACTTGGACTCCCTAGCCGAGCACATCCATCGCTTTTCGCTAGCAGGAATCGAGGCCATTCGCCAAAGGAGTAATGCTCACGCGGAAAAGGGACACCTTCCATTAGAGTCAACTCGAACTGAATTGGAAACAGACGATGAGCAATCCCAATAGCATCAAGACCGCGGAAGTCGCCAAGACGCTGGGCGTGGGCGCGCACGGACGCAAGCACCGGTTACGCCGCTTTGTGATCTGGCTTGTGATACTGGCGGCAGCCGCAGGGGCCTCGGTCCCGCTGTTCAATAGCAACGGCAAAGAAGTTGTGCAGTACGAAACGCAGCCGGTTACGCGCGGCAAGATCGTGATGACCGTTAGTGCCACGGGCACCTTGGAACCGATCAAGGAAGTGGAAGTCGGCATCGAAGTCTCGGGCACCATCGAATCGGTCGAAGTGGATTACAACGACCTGGTGAAAGTAGGCCAAGTGCTGGCGCGCCTGGACACCTCGAAACTGGAAGCGCAGACGTTGCAGTCGGAATCGGCGCTGAAGTCGGCAAAGGCAAAGCTGCTTCAGGCCCAGGCCACGGTTCAGGAAGCGCAAGCGCAGATGGCGCGCCTGGAGGAAGTCCGCCGGTTAAGCGAAGGAAAGATGCCTTCGCAGTACGAGATCGATTCGCAGAAGGCGACGCTGGCGCGCGCAAAGGCCGACGAGGAAAGCGCAAAGGCTTCCGTCGCGCAGTCGCAAGCCACGCTGGACGCGAATCGCTCGGATCTTGGCAAAGCCGTGGTCCACTCTCCGATCGATGGCGTTGTATTGACGAAGTCGGTTGAACCCGGACAGACCGTGGCGGCGCAGTTCGAATCGCCCGTTCTGTTCACCCTCGCCGAAGACCTCGCGAAAATGGAGCTGCAGGTGGATGTGGACGAGGCGGACGTTGGCAAAGTGAAAGAAGGCCAGGAAGCCACGTTCACGGTCGACGCCTATCCGGATAAGAAGTTTCCCGCGCGCACGGCTCAAGTGCGATATGGTTCGGAGACGGTGGACGGCGTTGTGACGTACAAGGCGGTCTTGGAGGTGGACAACTCCGACCTTTCCCTGCGCCCCGGCATGACGGCGACTGCGGTCATCACGGTCGACAAGCGCGACGACGCCGTGCTTGTGCCCAATGCCGCATTGCGATTTGCGCCGCCGGTAGTCGAAGAGCAGGAAGACTCGGGCGGCAGTATCCTTAGCAAGATTCTCCCGCATCCTCCTCAGAGCGAAAAGACGGTTAGTGAAGACCCCAGCACGAAAGGCACGGAGCAACTCGTGTATTTCGTACGCGACGGTCAATTGACATCGGTTGAGATCAAGAAGGGACTGAGCGACGGCGTTCATACGGAAGTGGTCGAAGGAAGGCTGGAGCCGGGCACGGAACTGGTCACCGATATGCCGGGGAATGTGTCATGAACGCCGACGAGTCAGACCTAAGCAACGACGCGCCCATTATCGAATTGCGCGGTGTCACCAGGACGTACGGTATGGGCACGGCCACTGTCGACGCGCTGGGCGGAGTAGATCTCGACATCTACCGCGGCGAGTTCGTGGCGGTCATGGGGCCCAGCGGGTCAGGTAAGAGCACCTGCATGAACATACTTGGCTGCCTCGACACACCGACCGGGGGATCGTACCGGTTTTGCGGCGTGGAGGTGGGCAAGCTGTCACGCAACCAGCGCGCGTTGTTGCGCAGGCATTATCTCGGTTTTGTGTTTCAGGGATTCAACCTGCTGCATCGAACATCCGCGTTGGAAAACGTGGAGCTTCCGTTGATCTACCGCGGCGAGAAAGCGCTGACTCGGCATCGGCGCGCCCTGCAAACCATGGCGCAAGTCGGCCTGACCGGGTGGGAACATCACACGCCAAGCGAGCTCTCCGGAGGTCAGCAGCAGCGTGTTGCGATCGCGCGCGCGCTCATTACCGAACCGCTCGTGTTGCTTGCGGACGAACCCACCGGAAACCTGGACTCCAAGCGCAGCATCGAGATCATGGAGCTTCTCACCGCGCTCAACGCCGAGCAGGGAATCACCATCGTCATGGTGACGCACGAGCCCGACATGGCCAAGTTCGCGCGGAGGACCGTGCACTTCAAAGATGGGGTCATCGAGAATGACCACCAGCATCGGGAGGCCGTGCCATGCTAATCAATGCGCTACTTCTGGCACTACGCGAACTGCGGCGCAACGTCATGCGATCGTTCCTGACGATGCTCGGCATCATCATCGGCGTGTCCGCGGTCATTATCCTGGTCACGCTGGGTGGCGGCGCCACGAAGCAGGTCACGGAGCAGATCGCGAGCCTCGGAAGCAACCTGCTCATGGTGACGCCGGGCAGAATGCATGGTCCGGGACAGTCTTCGGGGGCAGCGCCCTTCAAACTCTCGGACGCCCAGGCCATCGAACGCGACATCACCTACTTGAAGGGGGTCGCGCCCGTCTCGACTTCGTCCGCCGCCGCGATCTACGGAAACGAAAACTGGAGCACCAACATCACGGGGAGTACGGAGCAGTATTTCACTGTCGCGAACCGGCAGATTCATTTAGGGCGAGCGTTCACAGAGAGCGAAGCGCGTCAGGGAACGGCAGTGTGCGTCATTGGCGAGACTGTGCGCAGCAAGTTGTTTGGAAGGCTCGATCCTGTAGGAAAGTACATCCGTCTTGGAAAACTCTCGTGCGAAGTGATTGGTCTGCTTGAGGCGAAGGGACAATCCGCCATCGGCACCGATCAGGACGACATTGTGGTCCTGCCGTTACGCACTTTTCAGCGCCGAATCGCGGGTAACGACGAGATTGGCATGATCCAGGTCTCCGTAAAGGACGGCGTTTCCACCGATCGCGCCAAGAAGGAAATCGGGTACTTGATGCGCGGGCGGCGCCATCTTTCGTCCAACGAAGAAGACAACTTTAATGTCATGGACCTGAAAGAAATCTCCAAGATGTTGTCCGGAACAACGACGATGATGACGGCGCTGTTGAGCGCGGTCGCCGCCGTAAGCCTCCTTGTGGGCGGCATCGGCATCATGAACATCATGCTGGTGTCGGTTACGGAACGCACACGCGAGATTGGCACACGCCTCGCCATTGGCGCCTTGGAACGAGAAGTGCTCCTTCAGTTTCTCGTTGAGGCGGTGGTGTTGTCGTCGTTCGGCGGTTTGATCGGAATTGCCTTTGCACTCTTCGCGTCCGTTGGTTTGGCGAGTCTGCTGAATATGCCTCTCGTCTTTAACATTCCCATCGTCTTTGTTTCGTTCATGTTCTCCGCTGCGGTCGGCGTCGTTTTCGGTTTCTTTCCCGCGCGCAAAGCCGCCCAGTTGGACCCAATTGAGGCGTTACGTCATGAGTAAAATCTTCACGAAAAGAACCTGGGAATCCATTTGCGCGGAATTTCGAGCGGCTTTCATTCTTGCCGTGGCGCTTACACTCGCTTCATGCGCGACGGGTCCCGACTACAAGCGCCCGAATCTGAAGTCACCGGAACAGTACAAGAGCGCGACAAGCGAGGAGACCGCCGATCCGGGTTTATCGCTGGACTGGTGGAAGGTGTTCAACGATCCCGATCTCGACGCGCTCGAAGTGGAGGCGCTGCGCGCGAACCACGATCTGCAGGCGGCCATGGCCCGCGTGGCGCAAGCGCGCGCGTCCGCGACGTCGGTGAAGAGCGAGTTCTTTCCCGTCGTCACAATGAACCCCTCCGCAACGCGTTCGCGCCGTCCAGGCACGGAGATGTCAGACTCCGAGAAAAGGGAACAGAAGATCAACCAGTTGACGTCAGTAGTCAACAAGGTATCCAGCCTTGTCGGCAGCGTGAGTTCCTTGGGGCAATCGTCTACATCGACCGGCACGGGCGGAACTGGAACAGGGACTTCGACGACGTCGAGCGGCGGCGTGGGTTCAAGCCTGCTGCAAAGCGGCTCGTCCGGCAGTACGTCGTCCACGTCGGCGGCGACCATCTCAAATTCGTACAAGATTCCGTTCGACTTCTCCTACGAAATCGATATCTGGGGCCGTGTCCGTCGGTCTTATGAATCGTCGCGCGCACAAGTTCGCGCGTCGGAGTTCAATTTCGAAGTCGTCCGGCAGACTCTGCTGGCGGATGTTGCGCAGAACTACTTTAATCTGCGCGCGTTCGACGCCCAGGAGAAGATCCTCGTCGAAAGTCTCGCGCTCTATCAAGAGCAAGTCGACCTTACTCAGACAAAGGTCAGCGCGGGTCTGACAAACGAAACCGACCTCTTGCAGGCGAAGGTACAATTGGAGTCGGCGCGCGCGAACGTTGCCGACATCCGGCGGCAGCGCGCCGACGTCGAGCACGCGCTCGCCATCCTGCTGGGCCGTGCGCCCGCCGATTTCTCGCTAGAGCCAAAGCCGCTCGACGGCACGCCTCCTGTCGTTCCCGCAGGCCTGCCGGGTGACATTCTTCGCCGGCGGCCTGACGTCGCCGAGGCCGAGCAAGACCTCGCTTCAGCCTGCGCCGAAATCGGCGTCGCCAAAGCGGAGTTCTTCCCTGCGGTCAAGCTGACCGGCTCGGCCGGTTTCGAGAGCACGGATTTCAAAGACGTGCTGGACTGGAGCAATCGCGCGTGGTCGATTGGCCCCAACATCTCGCTGCCCATTTTTGAGGGAGGTAAACTGCGGGCCAACCTTCGCAAGGCAAAAGCACGCTACGACGAACTTGAGGCGACCTACAAGCAGACAGTGCTGACTGCCTTTGGCGACGTAGAGGACTCGCTAACCGACCTGCATCTTCGCGCCGATCAGGCGGAGGCACAGACCAAGTCCTTGGATGCGTCGCGCGAGTACCACAAGCTCACCAAGATTCAGTACGACACCGGCATCGTCGATTATCTGCAACTTGTCGATGCGGAACGCACGCTGCTGGACGACGAATTGTCCGCCGTGAAGATTCTCAACGACCGGATGGTCTCGACGGTGCTGCTCGTGAAAGCAATCGGAAGCGGATGGGACTCTCAATCGGCCGCGCCGGTGCCTACGCTGAAGCCCAGCGAATCCGGACCGGATAAAGTGGCCGCCAAACAGACAAAGGACTAGATACGATGCGACACATTCGATCTGTATCCGCCATGAGACCTGCGACGGCAGACGAACTCTCCACCATTTCCTCCTTGCTCGACCTGATGTCGTCCATCGTTGGTCTCTTCAGCCAAGTGCTCTCCCTATTCGGGCTAGGCTCGAAGACGACGGTGTAGGCGGCGACTATCCAGAGGACAGATCCTTAATACCTTAAGTTGCTGTGAGATTGACTGAATTCGGCGGCCGGACAGCTAGTCGGCCGCCGAGTCATCTGCAACGGCTTCGGGAGAAAGGGCTTTCCCTGCAATGTGCCCCTTTCGATAATTCCCCTTGACAAACAATACTCTATGTGTCTAAATAGTGGTATGGAGAACATTGAACGAGATCTGTTGCGCGGCCACCTGGAAGGCATGGTGCTCTCGTTGCTGGAGACGGGGGAAGCGCACGGCTATGAAATCCTCAAACGATTCCAGTCGCGTGGCGCGGGCGCGCTGACGTTGAAGGAAGGATCGCTCTATCCCGCGCTGTACCGATTGGAACAGGACGGATTCATTCGCGGCAAGTGGGAGACTGCAAGCGAGAAGCGGCGGGGACCGCGTCGGCGCATTTATTCGTTAACGGACAAAGGCCGCAAAGAATTGGCTCGCAAACGGAACACTTGGCAAACCTTTGCCGAAGTGGTCGGCAACATCATGGAGGCAACGACATGAAGGCATTACGGATTCATGTTGAACGCATTGTCCGCCCCATCCGCGGAGGCGTACTGCGCAAAAACAAGATGCGTGAAGAGTTGCTTGGGCATCTCATGACCGCCTACGCGGAAGAAGTGAAGTCGGCTCCATCCGAAAAGGAAGCAATCGCGCGTGCGACGCAGCGCTTGGGCGATCCCGCAGCGTTGAGAGCAGAACTTCAGGCTACGGTTCCCGTGTGGGAACGCTTGGGACATCTGCCCATTCCGGTGCTTGCACCGGAGATCGATGATTTCGAGGGCCAATCGCATGTGTCGTTTGCCACGCGATTCACAGCGATTGTGCTGAGTTGGCTAGTCGTTGGAGCGCCCGTGCTCGTGTCGATTGGCTTCCTCGTCTACTACACGGTGGGCCGCGCCGTGGTTCGTCCACGCCCATTCAACCTGCACGGAGCTATATCGGCGCTTCCCTGCATTGCGGGCATGATCGCGCTGTTGGGTGTCGCGCTCTTCGTGACGTTGATGCTGTTCAGTTGGATCGGTGGACGTAAGGTGGTGTCTCGCACAAGCAGAGAACCATCGTTCGTTAAGGCGAGTCTGATCACAGGTCTTTGGCTCGCGGCAGTAGGATTGTTCTTGGCGATGGCTGTTCCCTTCGGCAACTTCCTCAATCGAGGTACGTCTCAAATACCCCCTTCGGAAGTATTCGCCGCAATCGGGACAGCGATGGGACCGAGCGTCTATCTGTGGCTTTTGTTCCCCTTAGCGATGCTTGTATTCACTACGCCCATGATGACCTTTGAGCGCAGGCAATACGAGAACTGGGGAAGCCTTGACATTGACTCGGAGGACGAAGAGGGCACCGCGAAGCCTGCTTGATGAGAACGCCAGGTTTGACATGTTTCCGCGTCCTTTTCCGATCGGCGCATACAACGCTGTATCGTCCCCGATTCACGGGGTCCACTTCATCTGGAAGTTGAAAGAGCAACCGCCCGGGGTCGCTTTTTAGCAACACCCGGACGGTTGTGTTCTTTCTCGAATTGGAATTAGCTATTCGCTTGCGCTTTGTTCGATGCACGCCGCGATCTGGAAATCACCAGACCCATCAGCACGGCAAACACCGCACCCAGAACTCCCAGTGTTTTGACCGTATCCAGCGGCAGCGGAAATGAGTTGACGTCCAGCGGATCGGTGCCACTCTCTGCCTCCTGCAAATCGGCGACCCCGTCGCCGTCATCGTCCAAATCTACCGCGTTGTTGAGACTATCGTTGTCCGTATCGTACGGAAACGCATCGTCCAAGTCGGGAGTGCCGTCGCTGTCGTCATCCGGATCGAGCGCGTTGTCGATTCCGTCATTGTCGGTATCCAGCGGATACGAATCGTTGACATCGAGCACGCCGTCATTGTCATCGTCGGGATCGCTGTCATCGATAGTGCCATCTTGATCGGTATCGGTTTCGCCGCCAAGGCCGTAGGTGGAAAAGCTCGTCAGCGCAAACGTAATCGTATTCTTGTCGGTGTCGCGCGAGATAATATCCGTGATTTCGATATCGAACTTGCTGGTCACCGTATTGAATTTGAAGATCTTCAGATGTGCTTCATCGAGACCTTGGACTTCCGCATCGGTATAACTGACAGTCACGGCCAGCGCAGGGTTGAAGGTGGTGCCGTCGGGACCGAAGTCGCGAACGACAGGAATCGCATCCACCGCATCCGGGAGTTGATCGGGGTTGACGATGTTCACAGGAGTCTCGATTTGAATGGCTTGCGGCTCGCCATTCGGGAAATTGACCGTCGTGCCTTCCGCAAGCAGTACCGAGGTACCGCTGCCGTCCGCGGCGGTTTGCTGCTCGGTGACGAGCACGTCGTTGTTACCCAATTGAGTACCGCCAACGGCGCGCGAGACTTCCAACGTCGTTGCCATGACGTGGGAAACTCCGCCGATGTCGCGTAAATACAAAATCCGTGTACCGCCCCGGGTAGGTACAGGCATCATCTGATTTCCTGCTTGTTGAAGACGCTGATCGGCTTCAAAACCGTCTGCATTCGCGATCATGACGTCAAAATCCGCGATCTGCATGGATTGAAGGTAGGCGCTATCCGTGAACAGATTGTTCCAGTCTTCGCTGAAGAGAACAATACTCTTGTCCTGCGAGAACACCGGCGTATGCGCGAAGTTGTCGCTCTCCAGCGAACGAATCGAAACAAGGCGGACATCGTTGCGCGACGTGGGCGCGAGTGTCGAGATGTTGGTGCCGGGCCGCTTGGGTGCCGCGATAATTTCGTCGACGTCTTTCAGAATATAGACGTCGCCCAAATCGCCCGATACCCCCAGCGAACCAACACCGTGATAGTCCGCGAAGGCTACCAGTGTTCCATCCGGCGAAACGGCCGGCCAATCCGCGCTCATGCCATCGCCGGTAAAGTCCGTCAAGACGACCGGCGATCGCAGCGGATCTTCGGACCCGTCAGCGAGTACTGGAAGCGCGACAATATCCTTCGGCAGACCGCCAAGCCGGCTTAATCCGATAACCCAGTTGTTCTCGGGCAACAAGGTGCTCGACGTGTCGTTGTACGAATACCCGTGGTTCACAATCGTCTCCAGCGAACTCACTTGGCCCGGCGGAGGTATCGGAATTCGATAGGGTCCAACAAGGATGGCAGAATCGTCGGGCACCCAGCATGCGCGCGCATTCGGGGAAGTGGGATAATCGATCGTAATACGCCGCCAACTGGATGGATCTCCGAAGTCGACAACAAAGAACGCTGAATTCTGAGTCGCCGCGTTGACTGCCCAAAATGCCGCCCTAGTCCCGGCGTTTGAGGGCGACGCGACGAACGCCATGCGCCCGGAAGCGTTGGAGCCGTCGGAGGCCTCCCCCGCGTAGAAGGCTGCATCAAGCAATTCGGACTCCGCCCCGAGCGCATACTGCGGTCCGTACGGAAGCACGTCGGGCACGATGCTGATTTCGGTCGTGAATCGGAAAGGCGTGGGGCCGCCGCTCGGGAAGGTGAACTCCACAAGGAACGCTTTCCACCCACTTGGTGGAGCGGGCACGGAAGCGATGTAGGTATCGGTATCGACGGGAGCCAAGACGGTACTGGAGTACAGGGGCGGCTGAAACTCCAGGCTGAAACTACGTTCGGACACGGTAGACGTTTGCCACAACAACACCTGGCTTGGCGTTCCGCCGGACACGTGGATCTCGAGACTGCCATCGTACTTCTTAGTCCACGTGACGTCAGGCCGGGGCACGCCGTTGATGATGGACCAATACCATGCGCGCAGATCATTCACGGCGCCGGCATTCAGACCATGGCCCGCGTTGGGTACATAGCGAAGCCGCTTCTCGCCCGTAAGCCGGTCCCAATAGAACTGTGATGAATCAGGAAGAAAGAATTCGTCCTGTGAACCGTTCAAGAGCAACTTGGGTTTGTTCACGTAGCGATCGAGATACGAATATGGCTCGACGATTTCGCACAGCGCCGCCATTTCGGGCGTATTGAACTGCTCCGTTATACCTTCGTTCTCGTAATCGACGATCTGAGGCGACCAGAAGCCGAGGGCGTCGAAATGGTGGCGGAATGACACCTGCATGTTGAGGAGATCGATCACCATCGGCGCGAATGCCACGACCCTCGAATCTACAGCCGCCGTTGTCCACGTGGTCCATCCGCGCTTGCTGGCGCCGGTGACCACAAACTGGTTCACGGTGCGCTGACCGCCATCGGGGGTGGCCATGAATTGAGTAACCGTGTCAAGGGCGCGGACAGCGGACTTTGTCATGGGCAAACGCGAGAGCCATTTGGATTCGCCGGTCTCAAGAAACATCCGCCAGCAGTACGCGATCTGCTCGTCCTCCGTGCGAGGTTCTGAAGCCGGATCGTTCAGGAAGGTCAGCGGCTGGTTCGGCACTTGCCGGAGCATCGCCGTGACCGTGTTGGTTTCGACCGCCATCTGCACCAGCATCGGATCGTTGGCGGAGGGCACGCCGGACGAGGTGCTGCCGCCGGTGATGTAGAGAAGCCCGGTCTCGTGCGAAACCGTGTCGGGAACCGTGATGACCATGTGATGCTCCCAGAGCGTCCGGTCGACTTCCGAGGAAGTCAACCAGTTCTGAGAAGACATGTGAAAGACGAAATCGGTATATCCGCTATGCGGGTACGTCGCGAGCAACTGCCATGAGAAGGCGGAGTCTGGCGCAGACACGTAATCGTCGAGCGGCGTGGCAAAGGCCCGCAACGGCATCACCGACGTTAAAATCAAAGCCAGGAGACACACGACATGCTTCAACGTGAATCGACACATTGCGGCAATCCCCCTGAAGTTGGCGCGACCGCAGCCCTCGCCCACACTCCCCCGTGAAGACCGTTACGGCAACACAGCCTAACACCCGCCGTGAACCGTGTGCTGGCAGGCTAACACCGTTAGGATGGATTGTCAACGCGCGACGCCTTGTCCTGCTGGTGGACTGCTTGCGAAGTGCGTCTTGTGTAATCGCGAGTATTCCGAGCTAAGCACCCTTGCCTTTTGAAATCGGCCTTGGCTCTGGGGGAGGCGACGGAGCTCGATTCTCTTTGGTGCTCGTGCCGCCAGCGTTTGTGGGTGCTGGGGCAACTTGCTGAGGCAGGCGCGTTATAGAGGGCGCTGGGGTGACAGTATTGGTGGGCCACAACCAGGATCCCACCAGTAGCAGAAGCGCAGCGCCTGCAGCGACTGCGAGTGCAACATAACTCCAAGGTATCCTGGCTGTTTGCTGATCGGGTTGAGCCAGGCGGTGTTGCGGAGGCGCTTCCTTGCCGGGTGCGGCGTCGCCTTGCCAATCCACGGGCAACAAAAGCAACAAGGCCATGACCCGTTTGCGGCGCTTCTCTTCTTCCTGTTCCGCGGGTTCCAGCAACGTGTGAAGCGTTAGTTCGCTCAAGGCGCTGCGCGCGCGCTGCAGCCGCTTCTTAACGGTTTCGCGGGATAGGCCGGTCCAGTCCGCGATTTCTTCCGTGCTAAGCCCTGCATGGTAATGGAGGGTGAGCACTTCCCGGAA
>JAIBAQ010000141.1 GCA_019695095.1 Candidatus Hydrogenedentota bacterium | reverse complement strand
GTTTGTTACACTCTTATTTCGCGGATAAAGTTCGCAAGTTCATCTCGGGGGGGCTGTAGCTCAGTTGGGAGAGCGCTGCAATCGCACTGCAGAGGTCGTCGGTTCGATTCCGATCAGCTCCACCATTTTAACGATGGATACGAGGCCGTGGTAGCGTAGGACGCTGCCTCGGCCTTTTGCTTTTCTACGCGCCGCTGAGCTGACTCTGTAACGCTTCTTCAGGGGGTGGTCCGTGGAGATTCGGGCAGGCCTTCGGCTTTGCCGGAGGCGCACCAGAGGTCGAACACGGCATCGGTGTGCGGGGTCCAGCCCTGTTCCCCTAGTTTGCGATCGACAAACTGCTGCGAGAAGCTTGGTTTCCACTTCTGATACCGTTCAAAACGCGCCTGAACCAGCGGAGCCGTACGTTTGGGGCACACTTCCGATTCCAGCACGTGCATGACCTGGCTGCGCCGTGTCCCCATGAAGCGCGAACAGTTGTAAGACTCGTCAAACCCAGGGTTGACGAAGTCTCGTATGTCAATGGGCCGCGCAAGGGTCCATTTGTCTCCCGTGCGTACAAGTAGAGGGGTCGGCCCTTCAGAAAAAGACCGTGCCATCATCATACCCTGGAAATTAGCTTCAAGGTCGGCGTAGGAGTAGATTCCGTCTGTGAGGTTGCCGACAAGGTATCTTTCGTACCACATCCCCCACTCCACGGTCTTCTCCATCGCAACGTCCTCGGGGTAGCCCTCTTCGCGCAGGCGTACGTAGCGCTTGAAGTAGCGGCGGCCAAATCCGAAAAAGTGGCTGAGCTTGTCGATGCCCAGGTAGACATCGCCGATGCGAATGGTCCTTGCCATCGGAAGAATAAATGGAAACGATTTGGCGCTATAGATGCTCATTTCGAGGTGCTCGGGATAGCTGATGGTGGATGGCGGATAACGGTCGATATCCGGCGCGGTCATCACGAAATGGCGCAGACGTGAATCGAGAATGCTTCGGAACAAGTAGAGGTAAAGGTCTTGAGTGACTAGAGCAGCCGAGTGCTCTGCCCCGTGCAAGGCGTTTTCTTCTGCCAGGAAACGCTCGGTCTCTTGGTTGAGATACGTGTTTAGTGCCGGAGCCGAATCGCGCAGTTCGACATCCCATACGAGAAACTGGTCGGTTTCCGCAGCGAGAACGGTCTGAGAATACACCGACATCATGATTGTTGCAGTGCCAGACCCAACGGCTCGCAAGAATCCGCGACTCACAGTGTTGTCCCTCCATCGCTATTCTGCCTCAGATTCTGCGAGGAGACAAGAATGGTTGTCCGGCATGGCGGGCGCACAAAAGAAACGGGCCCGGCCATCCTTGGCCGGGCCCGTTAGGCTTCAAGACCGCATCATGTGATGCGATGGTGAGTGCGAGTTACGGATTCAAAGCGTGTATCTTCTCGACGTCGAAGTCTTTGTCCTCGCCGTGGCAGACAGCGCAGGTTTCGACGCCTTCATCCAGGTCGCTATTAAGCAGCGCGTGGAAGGTTGCCAGCATGCCGTCGTGGCACGTCGTGCACGCGGCTGTCTGTGGAAGCACTTCCGCGACCGTGTTGCCAGTCTGCGTGATGATTGTCGAGAGCGCTTCTTCCGGTGTCGGTACGGCGTAGGTATCCGGCAGGTGGCACATCTCGCACTCTTGGCGCAGGCCTGGGAACACAACTTCGCTGAAGTTCACCGGGTTCTGAGTGGCCGGTGCCGAGAAGAACCCGTAGATAGTGAGACCATTCTCCAGTTCTTCACCCGTATGGATGCTGTGGAGCATGTCTTTCAAGTTCACGGTCTCCGGCGGCATCGGCGGCGTGGGCGTACCAACGCGGCGAGCTTCGTCCGTCGTGTTGGGATTGTGGCACATCACACAATACTCGACGCCTTTGCGGCCTTCACCGTGCGCCCTGATTTCGTAGTGGCAGTTGTTGCACTTGGCTTCATCTACCACTTCGCGGCGAATGACCGGATTGCTGCCGTTCACGGTGAAGTACGTCACGGAAGCGTCAGACGTGCCTTGTGTCACGGTGGCGCCATCGTACGTGAAGGTACGGCGTGCATCGATACCCACTGCGTACGTGGCAGTTGAATTCGCCGGGATCAGATCAGCCACGTTGTTGAACGCGAACGTGTATGTACCATTTGCGTTGTTGACGAGGATGCCGCCAAGCGCACCGCCCTTCATCGTTCTGCGTGCGTACTTCTGGTATTCAGGCGCCGGAGATGCCAAGGTCGCTGCACAGGACCAGCCCGTGCCCGTGGTATCCCAGTTCACCCCGTTGCCGTTCTTGTCGGTGACGGTGAAGTGAATCTTGACCAACTTGTCGGCAGCGACTTTGCCGTCGAGAGCCGGGTTGTTAATCAACTCTACCTGCGTAATCTCGGTGTTCAGGCCAGGGGCGGCGCTGGATTCTGTCGGCAACGTGTGCTTATCCGCTGTAGGCGCTGTGCCGCCTGCAATGTGGCAGAAAACGCAGGAGCCTTCAGCAACCGGGGTCGTAACCTCTCCGTTGGAGTGGTTCGTGTAGCCCGCGGGCGTGGGAACCGTGCCGACATCGAAATGCGTACGGTCGTGACAGGAACCGCAACCAGCCTTGGTCGGATGCTCGAGATGGTACTGGTCGTCGATAGCTTTGCTGTCGCTCGAGTGGCAGACGGCGCAATTGCGGATGTCTTGCGGGAATTCAACTTCAGAGTAATTGTTCTCCGAATTGTTGAAACCGTAGATTATGTAATCGGTCCCGCCGATTACACTTGGGAGTTCAGCGCCACGGTGGATCTTGTGAATCATGATGGGCATATCCACCGAATTGCCGGACTGACCGTCGAAACTCTGAGAGTTGTGGCAAAGGATGCAGAGTTGAATCTCTCGGCGGTTGCCACCGTGGAGACCAAGACGCGTGTGGCACTTGTTACAGGTATCCGTTTCGACGACTTCGCGGGTCGCGGTAACGGTCTGGCCGTCCGGGCGGAACGTATAGATCGGATTTGCCGGATAGGTCAGTTCGTCTGCCGCGTAGTAACGCGTTATCTGCCCACCAAGCTGATGGGTCACATTCGTGCTGTAGTCTGACGGAATGACTTTCGCGAATCGGTACTCGAAGTTCCCGTCCGAAAGTTGGGTTAACCCATTCAAGCGAGCCGAGTCATAGGTTGCCTGCAGGGCTCCGTCGGAGGTAGAGGTCGTATAGCTGATGTACCGTGGAGTGGTACCGTCGGTCGGGGAATTGAGATAGTCCAAAATGAAGCGAACATCGGAGATTTCCGACTTCGCAATAAAGTTGCCGCGGCTATCCTTGGCCGTGAAGTTGACCACAGGCCGCCGGTCGGTGGGTATTGTAACTCCATTGATGGTAATCACTAGTCCGGGCGCTAGACCGCCAACGGGGCCGGGGCCTGGTACACCAGGAGTGCCGGGGTCTCCGGGAGGGCCCTCTGGCCCGGGAGGGCCCTGTGGGCCTGGTGTGGTGGGACAGCCTGTTGCCAGGAGCCCCAGCACCATCAAAAATGACATGAGTAGTGCGGTTTTTCGAATACCTGCGATTTGAATGCTCACGATAAAACCCCTTCTTTTCTGGCGTGAACGTTCAACCCATGGCAGATTGAATGTTCAAGCCACTCGGTATCACCCAATTTCGTACCCAATTACCGAGACTCACCCGTACTGACAAGCCTTGCTACCCTGTATACTACCCAGAGGCTACAAAGGGCAAAAAGCATAAGCATGAACTGTTCCAAGAATCACAACGTCTGTCCGTTTTGAGAAACCCATGATTTATTGGGCTTTCTTGCTGCTTTTTCAGGCGGCCCATTTCCATTCGACCCGAAATGTCTCCGAAACAATGCTCAAGTGAGCAAATGTGCTCAGACAAATGTGTCCTGAGATGTCGTCAATTGAACTGTCCGGATGAGCCCGGCAACCGCTGGTTTTCAGCCGGTATTCCGAAGTGCTATTGGATTCCAAGGTCAGATAGGACTTGCGGGTTCTCTTCTTCCATAGCCAGGACACCGTGGCAGAGTGTGCAGTCTTGGCTAATGGTCCGCCCGTCGTCGGTCGTGTGATTACCGTCGTGGCATCGGAAGCAGCCGGGGAAGTCAGTATGGCCGATATTGTTAATATAGGTCCCCCACGTCACGTCCATGGCAGGAAATACGTTACGTTTGTAAATACCCTGAACTTCGTCGATGGCCTTCTTCACACGGTCTGCGTTTGCGTCGTACGTATCTGCAAAAGTCTCGCGGAAGTGAGTTTCGAGTTTTTGCGAAATCCCATCAAGGTCTGCCGCCTTATCTTCTCCCTTCGCTGCCTGAAGTGCCTCGACGCCGACACGCTTGATGCCTGGCAGGGTGGCGTCGATTAGACCTTGAGTGAGTGCCTTGTCCATCGCGGGTCCGGGCAGGTCGAAGACGTGTGTAGGCCGATTATGACAATCGATGCAATCCATAATGCGTGTCTCGCCCTGTGCCAATTGTTCGGGCGTGTACTCAGTCCCCTGCATCTTGAACTCGGAGATACTGCCATCCGGTTCTTTGACGCGGACCAAGGCGATTTCCTGTCGCTGGCGGTCCACCGATACGTAGGTGGTTTCACGCCGCGGATCGATATGCCAACTGTGAATTCCGTGATTCTGGTTGGAGCCGCCTCCGATGTGCATCAGGAGGGCCGTGTAGGTTGGCGAATTTGCGTCGTCGTCGCCGTATTTCTTGATGACGCGAAGTCGGTCGCCGGTAAACTTGGCGGGCCAATGGCACTGTTCGCAGGTGTCGCGGGAGGGCCGCAGATTCTCGACCGGCGTTGGGATTGGATGTTCGTATGTATTGAAGGTAACGGCGAACAACTGGCCGACACCCGACAACTTCGATTTCACAAACCAGGGAGCGCCGGGACCGATATGGCATGCGACGCACTCCACCCTCCCGTGGGGCGATGCAGCGTGTGCCACAGACTCCGGCTCCATCACCGTGTGACAGACTTTGCCGCAAAACTCAGCCGAGTCCATGTAGACGACGCTTTGATAGCTGGTCGCGCCCACAATAAACAGGTTCGCCAGCGAGAGAAAGAGGACCATCCCTGCCACTTGGCGCGTTTTGGGGCTGTTGAAATCGAGCTTGGGTAGGGGTACATCGCCGGTAGGCCGGGCCTCTTTGCCCAGTTTCTGGTCCCGGCGGTGCTGCCAAAGCGTTCCCAACAGTATTAGAATCAGGCCAAAGATGAACCCCGCAGGCATGACGACAAAGGTGATGATCCCCAGATAGGGGGACATGAGAATCCCGGAGAGTTCCAGGGAAAAAAGGACGAAGATCGTGATGGCGCTAATGGTGGTTACGGTGGCACCCAAAATAGTGACGGTATTGCGCCCAAGAAACCACAAGAATGAAGCAACAATAGAGATGAGTCTGGATACCATGTAGCTAGCCTTCCACACTGGTTTTGAACGGTTCACGATGCCGTTCATCATAACAGGAAATCAAAACACGACCGCTACCTCACTCGATCTGGCATGAGGCGAGCGGGTCAAAACGTCTTGTTTACTGCCTGGGAGTCACCACCTGGAGACAAAACTCCAGTTCCTTCACGCTACTAAGTAGCATCATGGATGGGAGCAAGTTGAATGCCATCTCCCGGCGTACACCAATACGCAACAGGGAACGTACAGGAAGACTAGGTGTTGATATGTTGTGCGCGAGTCTGGAGTATAGGTGTCAGAATCAGAGGATGTGTTCGTTTGCGCATCTTTGCTCTGAGCAATTGTGTCATCTTTGAACAGGCTAGGCTTCGACTCCAGGTCTATTTTGCAGTCAGGAAGCAAGGGCCGAAATCCGTCGATGTCCATAGTAGTACTTCGGGAAAAGAACGGGATAGGCCTTTATTTTCAAAGAAATATCAAAGATCAAACGCACGAGTGCGCGCGGCATTCCCGGTAATTGAGGCAAGCCAGAGTGGACAGCGTCAATCCGGCATCTAAATTGCTTAACGGCATGATGTCCTATGGCTTAGCTGTATCATGTCACGGACAAGGCAAAACGCGTGGCGTTCGCAGTACTCGATGTCAATTGCATTAATCAGTAGACATTTGGGGACATTTCTGGTAATTTTGGTGTTGCAGACGGGGTGATCTCAGCGGCAAGGGCTTTAAAAATGCCTCAAGCATCAATACGTACGCGGTTTGGATGGGCTATCTGTGCGCTTTTGACGTTGGGATTGGGCCTTTTTGGAGCGGGGTGCCCTACCAATACAGGTACAGTCGGAAGCGCAACGACCTGCCTTGCATGTCACAATGGGCGCACAGCTCAGAACATGAGTTCCTTCCTCTTCAGCGCACACAAGAATATTGAATGTATCACGTGCCATCCGGGGGCTGCTGCCCACGTTCAGAGCGGGGGATTGGGCGGAGACCTGATTAATCCCGCGAATGGTCCGCTTGAGGCTTCATTCAGCGCATGCGCTGGGTGTCACGAAAGCCAAGTAACGGAATACGTGCAGAGCGTTCACTACACATCCCGCAGGGTTGCCTGCTATGACTGCCATGATGTTCACTCCCCGTTGGAAACAAAGGGGCCATTCAAGAACAATCTTCTGTGTATTTCCTGTCACGTGGCAGATGGGTTCACGTCGAATGCCGCCGTGGAGCAGCACACGTTCCACCCCGTCGATCCTTCGGGCACGGGCGAAAGCCGTTGCACGCTCTGCCATATGCCTCCAAAGGGTCGTACCGACCAAGACGATGGGCCGCACGACCACACATTTGCGACGTTACCTCCCTCCTACTCCGCGGACGCGGCGAATAATGGAGTAACGCCGGTTCCCCCGAATTCGTGCGCGGGGACGATTGGTTGTCATGATGGAACGACGCCAAACACGCCCGTTTTCGATGTGGACGATCCGGCACAGATGAATGCGCTTCAAGCTATATATGATTTTTGGTTCACCAGCTAGGCGGTAAATGCAGTTAGTCTGAACGACTTGGATACAAGGCGGGAGTTCGAGCGGTGCGGAAGGAGAATTCGATGCGCTTGAAATGGTGGGGCGGCGCAACATGCCTTGGCCAACGTATCGTAATCGCGAGTCTACTGGGTGCGATCGCTCTCTGGAATTCACCTGCGTTGGGGCAGGAGAAAGCTCCGGAAGCCGCGGCGCCTGCCGCAGAAACGCCGGCAGCTCCGGCGGAGACGCCTGCTGCCGCTCCATCCGAAGAGACGCCGGCGGACGCCCCGGCAAAGGATAGCTCCTGGTTGCACGGTAGCTTTCAAACCGAGTTTGACGGGGCATGGTCCGATGACGACCGCGATCTCAACATGGACCAGACGCTTGAGCTAAACGTGGATTTCCCGAACAACGACAAGATGCGTGTTCGCAGTATGTTCTGGGTTTGGGAGGATTTCGATTCGGAAAGCGATTCGCTTCGTTCGTTGAATGACAATTATGACTCCGACATCCAGGGAAGGCCACTCCACCTGTATCTGGAGATCGACGATCTGTGGGGCGAGTCCACCCTTCGCGTTGGACGGCAGCGAATTCTGGAGGGAGCGGCGTTCAATCGAATCGACGGTGTCTATTTCAAGAAGCAGACGGAGCGCGGAGTGGATTGGTACGTGTTTGGCGGTATGCGCGCATCGCTTCATGAGGAAGACTTCAACGACCCTGTGTTTGGCGGGGGCGTTGCGTTTCAGATGACACCCAAGACGCGTGTCGCAATCGACGGGTATTGGGTGAACGAGGACAGAAACCACTCGCGTGAATGGCGAATTCCGCGATTGAGTTATTACCTGTATCGCGACTATCCGCGCGATGACTACGACTCTTTCGAAGACGGCGTGCTTTCGTTGAGCCTGTGGCAACAAATCACAACGAATTGGCGCTTGTTCAGCCGTCTCGACCTCAATAACGGCGCTGGCGATGAAATCACCATGCGGGTGACGGGGTACGTTCCCGCGTGGGACGTGACGGTCGAGGCCACTTACCGAAGACTCTTTGACGAGATCGAGGACCGGGCGAACGACCTAACGAGCTACTACCGAATCCTCGGGCCTCAGGAAGAGTATGATGACTTCCTCTTGGCGCTGTACAAGCCCATCACGAAGCGCATCACGCTGTCGGTGGAAGGTCAGATACACAATGTGGATTCCAACTTCCCCACGACGTTCCTGACGCGCTGGTCGAAGGATTATGACTACGCCTATAGAACCAATCTCGATTACACACGCGCATCTGCAACGCTCACGGTGGCTCAACTGGTGTGGGGAATCGACACCAGTTTTACCGCCGAGGTGTGGGACGTCGAGACTCGCGATTCTTCCTGGTCGGTCGGGGCCGAGTTCGAGAAGAAGTGGGATACTCTGACCCTGACGTTTGCGGCGGAGTACCTGCGGTATGAGGGACAGTACTCGGCTTATGACTTCTTCCCGAACTGGCAAAATGAGGCCAGGCGGGTGTTTTCCTCGCTATTCCCGGGCAGTAGCTCCACGTTTTACGTCGATAACAATTTCTTAGTGAATTTGAAAGACGTAAAACCAGTCAATACCAATGAGGACGTATTCTCATTGTCGTTGGAGGGTAAGTGGGCGTTTCGCAAGAACCAGGAAGTCAATCTTGGTTTGACCTTTGAAGACGACGATACTGCGGACTCGCCTTTGTGGCGGGTTCAAGCAGGCTATGCGCTTCGGTTTTGAGCATGCATAGGGAGAATATTCGGATGACGCAACGTCCTCGGTTGAAGTGGGTCGCTGTAGCCCTCGGGGTCAGTGTATTCGTGGGAGCGTGTGTGACGCTCACGAATCCCAAGGCCACGAAGGTGGATAGAGGCGTGCGAGTGAATCACGCGTTCCATGCGGAGCAAGGACTGGATTGTTCGACCTGCCACGAAGCGCAGGAAGGACACTTCACGTTCCCGACACACGACATTTGCTCGACGTGTCACGAGATCAACGTGGACCAGCCGAGCAAAGAAGCGTGCGGCGTGTGCCATACCAACGAGGAATACGACATCAAAGAGTTTGTGAAGCCCTTGAAAGGCGACCTGAAGTTCTCTCATGACCCGCACGTGGCGAAGATACAAGACTGTAAAACGTGCCACGCCGATCCGGACAAGGGTGCGCTGCCTGCGGGTCCCCAGAAGCCCGTCTGCATGGAGTGCCATGGTAAGACGGATCGAAAGTTGAATGAGTGTTCGGTGTGTCACAATGAGATCAACCAGAAGACGAAACCTATGTTCCGGTCGGGAATGAGAATTCCGCACGACAATCCCGAGACGTGGAAACGCGTGCATGGCAGCGAGTCTAAGGTCGATCCGAAGTATTGCGCGTTGTGTCACACGGAGCAGTCCTATTGCGATACGTGCCACACCACTACTGCGCCAGACAATCACACGCTGGCGTGGCGGAAGAAGACGCACGGTATTGAAGCGGGCTGGAACCGGAACTCGTGCGCGGTGTGTCACGAAGAGAGCACGTGCACGAAGTGTCATCAAAACACCAAACCCGAGTCGCACAAGGCGAGTTGGGGAGGTCCGATCAACAATCACTGCACGTCGTGCCATTACCCGCCGACCAAGACGGGGTGCACGGTGTGTCATGAATCGGTCGATCACAAGTCCGCGATACCGTCGCCGCATCGGGCATTGCTCTATCCGCCGAACTGCCGGAAGTGCCACCCGGGCGGGTCGCCAATGAGGGCTCCGCATCCGAGCAATAGTTCGGTGCGTTGTGAAATCTGTCACTAAAAGGTTATATGTAGTAATCAACATTGGAGGGTTGAGTATGCGCAGGATAGCGATCCTGACAGTTCTTGGTATGTGCAGTGCCGTATTTGGCGTATTGATGAGCAGCCCGGTGCAGGCAGCCGACGAATATGTCGGACAGGGCCAGTGCAAGGTCTGCCACAACAAGGCCGCAGAAGGCGAACAGTGGAACAAGTGGAAAGCGGAAAAGCACGCAAAGGCGTTCGAAACGCTGAAGTCCCCGGAAGCGGAAAAAATCGCGAAGGACAAAGGGCTTGCGAAGCCTGCTTCTGAATCGCCCGAATGCCTGAAGTGCCACGTGACCGGTTACGACGCAGCCGCGGCTGCGCCCCCGGCGAAGATCGTCCCCGCCGATGGCGTTCAGTGTGAAACTTGTCATGGTCCTGGTTCGCAGCACATGGATGCAGGCAAGAAGAAGATGTTCAAGAAGGATGAGTCGGTCGATCCGAAGCAGTTTGTCGCGAAGATCGATGAGAGCACCTGCACGAAGTGCCATAATTCCGAGTCGCCGACCTGGAAAGAAGACAAGTATACGAAGAAGGATGGAACGAAGACCGGTTTCGATTTCGAACAGGCCAAAGAGAAGATCTCCCATCCGAATCCCACGAAGAAGAAATAGTGACCTTGCGGCTCTCGTGCCGCTTCGATAACCTTCATGCAGCCTGCGGACATCTCGCGTGACCGCAGGCTGTGTTTTATGAGATACTCACACTCCCCATGCTGCATGGGAACAGACAAGGCTGGTAGGCAACGGGCGTAGAAGTCGGACCACCGACGTTCTCCGCCCACGACATAAGTGGGAAGTCTCAATCATGTTCAAGCAAATGTATCGGCTAGCCAAGATGCTGCGCGCGATTGGAACCCTGGCGCTCGTGGGAGTGATGGTGAGTTCCTGCAGCGACTCCGGCTCTACTCAAGACATTACTGAATCTCGCACCGTGGCCCCACCATCCGCTTCAGGGATGCCGTCTGGTCAGCCAGCGGGCATGCCAGCCGGCATGCAGGCGGGGCTGGGCGCGCCGGAAGGCGCGGCTACCGCCTACACGTGGGATGTTCCCGAAGGTTGGGAGAAGATCCCTCCCACGTCAACACGGATAGCCAATTTCAAGATTGGGGCCGACACCGAGTGCTACCTGACCGTTCTCCCCGGCATGGGTGGTGGTCCGGAGGCGAATGTAAACCGGTGGCGCAAGCAGATGTCGCAGGCTGATTACACGGCGGAGGAGTTCGCCGCGCTTGAGAAGAAGACCATACTGGAAAAGGAAGCCATAATCGCGTCGTTTGATGGTACCTATGTCGGTATGGGAGGCTCTGAGAACAAGAGTGACTACGCGCTATTGGGCGCAATCTTCGACGACGGCGGCAATGCCGTGTTCATTAAGATGGTAGGTCCGAAGGCTACCGTAGACGCCGAGCGTGAGCACTTCAATGCGTTTTGTCAATCCCTTAAGCGATCCGAATCCGCTGCGGCCGGTTCGGCGCTTCCGGAGGGACACCCCAGTCTGGGCATGTTCACCGTAGACGAAAACTCCACAATGCCCGCCGGACACCCTGATGTGAGCGCTGAGGTGCCTGCCGGGGACTCGCAGCTTCCTGCGGGCCACCCCGAAGTGGGTGCGATGCCAACTCCGGGTGATTCTCAATTGCCCACTGGTCATCCGCCCATTGACGCTTCCTCCCCATCCGGTGCGATGCCGGCACCGGCAGTATTGACGTGGACGGCGCCGGATACCTGGAAACCGGCCCCTGAGAAGGCCATGCGCGTTGTTACCTTTACAATCGGCGAGAGCGGACAAACGGAGTGCTACATAACGTCGGTCTCGAAGGCTGCGGGTGGCGCAGAAGAGAACATCAACCTGCTGCGCCGACAGATGGGACAAGAGCCGCTCGATGCCGCCGGTGTCGAGGCATTGCCCAAAGTGACTGTGCTGGGGCAGCCGTCGCCGTTCCTTGAAGTCCAGGGGGCGTATACCGGAATGGACGGCTCTAAGCGAGAGAATTATTTGATGTATGCCGTTGTTTCGCCCGCGGATGAGAGGACTGTGTTCGTTAAGCTTACCGGACCGGAAGCTGAAGTCAAGGCAGAACGCGACCGGTTTGTGGCGTTCTGCGAATCGCTGAAGATACCGTAGGTGTCAGCGATGTCTTCACTATTGCGAGCACCCCTGCGAAT
The DNA here is from genome assembly GCA_019695095.1 of Candidatus Hydrogenedentota bacterium. Lineage (NCBI taxonomy): Bacteria > Pseudomonadati > Candidatus Hydrogenedentota > Candidatus Hydrogenedentota bacterium. The sequence goes on along the minus strand of JAIBAQ010000141.1, from coordinate 3,991 downwards.
AGCGGGGTCGTACTGGATCACGATAGCGACTCTGTTTCTCCTGCTCGTGCTCACCTTTTTGGGAACGCTGGAGCAGGTGGAGCATGGCCTGTACGTGACGCAGCAGAAGTACTTCAATTCGATCTTTCTGTTGCATCAATTCGGGGATACCCCCATCATCCTCCCGCTTCCGGGTGTGTACCTGCTCTTGATTGTCCTTGCGGTGAATCTCACGTGCGGGGCACTCATTCGATTGCCGCGGGCGTGGTCTCATGCGGGGGTCTGGATTTCCCATCTTGGGATACTCGTCCTATTGGCGGGCGGCCTTGTAACGTTCAAGAGTTCCGTGGACGGCCATTTGACCTTCTACGAGGGCGAGTCCTCCGATGAGTTCCAGAGCTACGGCGATTGGGAAATCATGATTGCCCAAGTCGGCGAGACCAATGCGCGGGTGATCCCCGGCACGAGTTTCTCCCACCTGGCTCCGGGGCAATCCAGCACATTCAAGTCTGCTGATCTGCCCTTCACGCTGACGATTTCGGATTTCACGCCCAATTCCATGCTTACCCAGGAGCAGGGTTCCGGCCGCGTGGTAAATGGCATGGCTCTCAAGGCGTTGGAGCGCGATCCGGAACAGGAAAGAAATGTTGCAGGTGTGTACGTGACCCTTCGCGATACGGCAAGCGGCGCCGAGCAGCAGGGAATTCTGTGGGGGATGGCGCGCAATCCATTTCAAGCGAAGGTTGGCGACAAGACGTGGACGTTCACGCTGCAAAAGCGCCGGTGGAAATTGCCGTTTATGGTCAAGCTGGACAAGTTCGAGCGTGAACTGTATCCGGGAACCAATATGCCGAAGGCATTCAGCAGCGACGTAACCGTGACTGAAGGTTCCACGGTGCAGAAGTTCCACATCGCGATGAACAAGCCCCTGCGTTATCGCGGATACACGCTGTTTCAGGCTTCGTGGGGGCCACAAGACGCGAGGCCTGGCGAACCGCTGTTTTCATCGCTTGCCGTGGTGAAAAACCCCGCAGACCAATGGCCGCTTTATGCGTGTGTCATCATCACCATTGGTTTGCTCTTCCATTTTGGTCTGAGGTTGCTGGCTTACTTGCAGCAACAACGGGAGAGCCGCACATGATCGGAATGTACAGGCGTGCTGTCGCATACCTCGCGCTTTGCGTGATGACAGTACTCGCAGCGGACAGCGCTCTGTCTGAGACGCGCTGGCCGAAGGCCGTGCAGCGCGAATTCGCATCGCTGGGGATTCAAGACGGAGGCCGTATCAAGCCGCTCGAAACGTATGCGAGTGTCGAGTTGCTCCAGTTCAACGGGCGCCGTTCGATAAAGGACACAAGCGGTGCGTCGCTTTCCCCCATGGAGTGGTTTCTAGATTGTCTCTTCTTCCCGGAAGACGCAAAACAGTACAAGTCTTTCCTCGTCGAGAATCCAGATGTGATGGCCATGTTGAGTCTGAATTCGGAGAAGGATCGGGACCGTTTTTCGTACAACGACTTGGCCCCAGCTCGAATGACTCTGTTCCAATTGGCCAATCAGTACGCTGCCATTCCCGACAAGGATCGTGCGACGGCGCAGACTCAAATACTCAATCTGGCGCACAATGTGGCGGATTTCGAAGCGCTGACGGGATTCATGCATTTCGCTCAGCACCCGGTGTCCATTCCAAATTCCGATGCCATCAAAGAGATCTTTGGAGGGAAGGCCGAGGTGCGATTGAGCGAGATCCTGGCGCAAGCTCCGGCATTGCAGCAGGCGCTCATGCAGGCCAGCACAACAGGCGGAACGGCGTCGCAAGACCTACGGGGATTCCTCTCCGCAATCGATGCGATACTCTCGCATGCTGATGTGCTTGCTATCATTCCTCCGGCGGCAGGCGGCAAGGGGCAGAGCTGGTTCTCCCCCGCCACACTTGCCGAGTCCGCGTTTTCGCAAGATAAGATTGATGACACCCAAATTGCGACGGTAGCGGCACTCGAGACGCTGTCCGTTTCGAAACCGGATAGTCCCGAGTTTGCGGCGGCTGCTGGAGAGTTGCACCGCGCGACCGTCTCCTTGGCGACTGGACGGGGCGAATACAGGACCATCCCGCTGGAATTGATCTACCAAAAGGCAGACTTCTTCTGGTACAGCCTATATTTCTACGTGTTCTCCTTTGTATTGGTGGCGATATCCTGGATGGCCCCGAAAAACAAGACGTTGGGGCTGCTTAACGTTGTTGCCGTCTTGATTCCGACCTGTTTGTTGGTCTGCGGTGTCGTTCTTCGCTGCATTATCCGTTCACGGCCGCCCGTGACCACCTTGTACGAGACCATTCTTTTCATCACGGCCACGGCGGTAATTGTCGCCTTGTTCATGGAATATGCGGACCGGCGTCGAGTTGCTTTGTCGCTGGCGTCGATCCTGGGTGTGCTCGGCGTGTTCCTGGCCAACAAGTACGAGGTCGTGGAGCGCGGCGACACCATGCCAAGTATGATTGCCGTGCTCGATACGAACTTCTGGCTCTCGACACACGTGACGACTGTGACTATGGGATACGCGGCTGGTCTGCTTGCGTCGGCGGTGGCGCATGTTTATGTGCTCTCCGCCGCACTGGGCCTAAAGCGGAATGACCCTGGCTACTACCACGCGCTCACGCGCATGACCTACGGCGTGATGTGTTTCGGGTTGCTGTTTGCCACGGTGGGCACGGTGTTGGGAGGCATTTGGGCGAACAACAGTTGGGGGCGGTTCTGGGGATGGGACCCCAAGGAAAACGGCGCCCTCATGATCGTGCTGTGGCTCTTGATAGTGCTGCATGCACGAATTGCAGGTTATATTCGCGACGGTGGTATCGCGATAGGCGCCATTTGCTGCGGGATGATCGTGGCCTTTTCCTGGTTCGGTGTGAACCTGCTCGGAGTCGGTTTGCACAGCTACGGATTTACAAGCGGAATTGCCACTGCCCTGAAGACATTCTACGGAATTGAAAGCGTGGTCTTGCTCCTGGCCGCCGCCGTGGCTCTGTGGCGGCCCGTCCCCGCCGGAGAACCTGAAACTTCATCAGGCAGCACGAACAACGCATCTACTCTACAAGCCAGCGATGTCCAATCGTAGGTTTCGCCCACTTGTCGTGACGAGCGGAGAGTCTCGGCTTTCGGTGTTCGCCTACCTGCGTGCCTAGCCCGGATTTCTCACAAACACACTCGCGCCTCTATCGTAACCAATGTGTTTGCGAGACTTGCGACGAGATACAAAGCGGTGCTCCGAACACAGAGTGTGTTCGCGACAAATCCTCGTGGCACAACCTCACGGTCTTGCATGTGAGCAATTTGCGTCGGCGCACAATCGCGCCGGTGCAAATTGCGGGCTAGATGAAGCCGAGGAAAAACGTTCCCAGGTCGAACCCCAAGAAGAGGAACTGGAACAGAGCGCCAAAGATGGACCCTATTCCGCCGAAAATTGGCTGAAGCGATTGGAGTAGATAGATGAGCGAGGCCAGATCGAAGTCACCCATTTGACGCCTTCTCCCGCTGTGCGCGGCCCCACCGAAGACAAGACTTGAACACCAAACCAAGCCTGCAGTGACCGCCGACTACACGATCATTGAACCCTATTGTACCGACTCCTGATGCTTAGCACAAGAGGATACGTTCGTTAAGCGCCTGATGTCCCTGGCGCGGCATAGCCGCACCCAAAAGACTCTCAACCACCGATAACACACCGACGATTCGACTCGACTCTCCAGAGCGCTGCAAGCGCGAAATACTCCAGCCTGGGGTGAGATTCGCGTCACCGACGCGAATTGAAACCCCAGGTACCCGCCCCACCCAACGAGCGCCCTGTCAGGGCGCAAGCACCACGCCGCAGTCATCGACTGCGGCGCTACCGGGGCCGCGTTTCGGCAAGTCGGCTCATGCAGGGTTTGTGACGTATGGGTCCACGCCGCGCGCCTCTTCCCTCTTGTCATTCCGAGTCCGCCCCAGGCGGACGAGGAATCTGGCTTAAACCTCTC
>JAIBAQ010000140.1 GCA_019695095.1 Candidatus Hydrogenedentota bacterium | reverse complement strand
CCACGATCAGGATTGCCATGAAAGACGGGTCGGAGCGCGTGTTGCACTTCGGCGCGGAAGAGAACGGCGCTTATCCGTTCGCGGTGGAAGGGAAGGGCATTCTGTTTAAGGCGGAATCGATGGACGTACTCGAGGTCCTTCCCGCCAGCGCAACGTTGCTTCAGCCCGAAGCGCCGGCTCCTGCCGCGCCGGGTGACGCTGCGCCCGCGGCACCGCTCGCGCCAGTCCCGGCACCCGAAGCCCCGGCAGAAGTAGCTCCAGTTGCGCCGCCTGCGGAGGCAGCCCCTGCGGCTCCCACGGAGTTGGTCCCGCTGCCCGCGCCTGCGCCCATGCCGGAAGCCCCGGCACCAGCACCAGCGCCTGAAGCACCGGCACCTGCGCCTGAGGCGGCAGCACCGGCACCTGCACCCGCTCCCGAAGCACCTGCGGCTCCGGCACCTGAGGTGGCAGCACCGGCTCCCGCGCCTGCTCCCGAAGCTCCTGCGGCACCTGCTCCGGAGGCCCCTGCGGCTACCCAGTAGTCTTTGACATAGGGGCTACTGTTTGGCATATCGACCCGGCGGGTTCGAGTGAAAACTTGGCCCGCCGGGTTGCTCTTTCGGGGAGGATCGAATACCCTTCTGCGGGGGGGGATGAGTTCATACCGGGAGATCATGTAATGAATCGTGTATTGCTGTCTGCATGCTTATTCAGCATTTGTGTCTCGGGAACGTACGCCGATGACGCGTGGTGGAATCCCGATTGGCAGTTCCGGCAATGCATCGACCTGAACACGTCACTCTTGAGTGAAGATCTCGCGAACTTTCCGCTCTCTCTCCGTATCGACCTGAACGCTCTGCCTTCCGGGGCCGTACAGTCCGACGCCCGCGATGTTCGTTTCGTCGATATTTCCGGGAACGTACTCTCGACTGAAATTGCGCGCACGGATGGCAAGGTGCTTGAGGCAACTGTCCTCGTTCCGCGTATTGCCGCAAACACGCCTGTTCAAAGCCTGTATATGTACTTTGGCAACCCCAAGGCCGACTCACTAAAGAACTCACCAGTCTGGGACAAGTCCTACCGCGCCGTGCTCCACCTGAATGGCAACCTGGACGATTCCTCGGGCAAGGGGGCGGTTGTAACGGCGAAGGATTCGGTTACGGTGGGCGATGGCGCGTCTTTCGCGGAGCCGGGAGGACACTTGGCGATTGACCCGGCTGCGCTAGCGGGAATTGGCGAGCAGATCACCATCGTGACGCGCTTCCGGGCAGTGGCCAAGCCCGATATGCAGACGCTGGCCTCGGGCACCAAGGGCGAAGGGCCGGAGGAGTGGTTCAACTTTGGCATGCGAATGCCCAACACGCTGCACACGAATGCGGCAAGCCGCGGCAACCGCCAACCTGAACTCAACCTTGCAGGCATTACGCCCGACGAATGGCATTCGGCGTCTGTCGTGTATGACGCTCGTACGAAAACGCGCACGGTCTGCATCGACGGAACCGCCCTTCAAAAGGACAACGCGTTGACCGGGCCGCTGGAGGTCAAGGAGGTGCGCATTGGGCGCGGAGTCGCGCATTTCGAGTCATGGCGGTTCAACGGCGTCATGGATGAGGTTCGCGTCGCTAGCGCCGCGCGATCGGATTCCTGGCTGCGCGCCGAGACGGCCTGCCTCGCCGAGTCGAGCGCCTTCTACTCTCTTTGCGCCGTGCAGAAGCAAGGCGATCCCCCGCCGCCTCCCGGTGCGTTTTCACTTACCTCACCCGCAAGCGAGTCGCTGTGCAGGGGCCGCACAAGCCAGGTCTTCGCATGGAGCGCTTCTCCCGGCGCGCGCAATTACGCGGTCAAGTTCTACGAAGCCCCGGACGCAAAAGACGCGGTGGAACGCATCGATGCCGGACTGAAGACTTCCATCGAGATTCCCACGGCGAAATTCTCCGGCAAGACGCTTTACTGGAATGTTGTTGCCAGCAACGACAACGGAACCACCGAAGCCAGCCGGAATAAGGTGTCGTTCTACGATTGGAGCGCGACGACGGCGTTGTCCGCGCCGCAGCGCAGCGCACTCCCGGTTCAGGACATCCTCGCGGGAGCGCAATACGATCTGCATGGCTACTTGCGCACGCGCATCGACAACATCATTCGGCGTTACTTCCTCGAAACCCCTGAGTCGAGTCCTGCGATCCTTCAAGTTTTTCGTGACCGAGACAAGACCCCCGTTCGCGACCCGTTGATGCCGTGGGCCGGGGAGTTTGCCGGGAAGTATCTCACGGGCGCCGAACTCACGTGGCGCGTCACGCGAGACACCGCGCTCAAGGAAACCATCGACACGTTTGTGCGCGACCTGATCGCGTGCCAAGGTCCGGACGGTTATCTCGGACCTTTCCCCAAGTCCACGCGGCTGACAGGTCCCAATTGGGACATCTGGGGCCATTACCATTGCATGCTGGGCCTCATGCTCTATTACGAAGACACGGGGTACGAGCCCGCGCTGGATGCGTGCCGCAAGGCCGCCGATTTGCTCTTTGAGACATTTGGCCCTGGCGGACCGACGCTTACCTGCGACGGTTCCGGCGGGCAGATGAACATGGCCGTGTGCCATAGCCTCGTCTTGCTTTATCTCAAGACCGGCGTACCTCGTTATCTCGACCTCGCCAAGTACATTGTGCACGATGCGTGGAACGAGCCCGGAGCGGGCCACTACCTCGAATCGGCGTTGGCGGGCAAACGCGTTGTGGAGTTTCCGCAGCACCGGTGGGAAGCGATTCACGATTGGCAAGCCCTCGCCGAACTGTATTGGCTGACCGGCGACGAGCAGTACAAGAAAGGCTTCGAACACATCTGGCGCGACGGGCTCAGCGATCGCCACAACACCGGCGGCGCGACGGCCGGCGAAGGATTTGTCGGTCATCCCTACGATCCGGGCGCTATTGAAACCTGCTGCACCATCGCATGGATCGCGATGTCTATCGACATGTTGCGCATGACCGGCGAAAGCCGAGTCGCGGATGAGATCGAGTGGAGTACGTTGAACAGCGCGCTCGGCGCGATTCCCTATAGCGGCCGCGCCTGCGCCTACAACGTTCCTATGAACGGCACCCGAACATATGGCGTGGAATTGTCGTGGCAATCGCCCAAAGCGGGCCCTGACCTCAACTGTTGCGCCGTCAACGCCAATCGCGCTGTGGGCATGATCGCCGACTGGGGACTGATGAAACGCGACGGCGGGCTCGTCGTCAACTTCTACGGCCCGGGATCGATGATCGGTGCGTTGGACGACGGTAACCGAGTCGCGCTGACGCAGAATACCGAGTACCCGGCCTCGAACCACATTGAGATCGCGGTCAATCCGGACAAATCTGCCACCTTCCCGCTGTGGTTGCGGATACCCTTCTGGTCCGCCGACACGAAGATCGCCGTCAACGGCGAACGGGTTGCCAACGTGAAGCCGGAGACTTACGCCGAACTGAAGCGCGCGTGGAAAGCAGGCGACGTAATCACGATCGAATTCGATTTCACGCCCCGTCTCTGGCGCGGTGAAAAGAACTACGAGGGGCGCGTCTCGGTATTCCGTGGTCCGCTGTTGATGACGTTTGATGGCCGCTACAGCGATCTCGATCCTAACAATCTGCCTGTAATCGACACGGCCAAGTTGACCTTCGAGCCGCAGCCAATCTCCGGCGCGTTGCCGCCGTGGGTACTGTTCAATTTGAAAGCCGCCGATGGAACCGTGCTGCCTCTGGTAGATTTGTCCAGCGCAGGCCAAAGCGGTAACCACTACGTGACGTGGCTCCCCGAGAAGAAGTAACGTAGCCAACCCATTAGTCGTGGAGTCGTGCGCGCTCGTTTGTGAGCACAAGTCGCCGGCGCTCAGCAGCGTCGGCGGCTTGTGCACATCAGGGCGAATTCAGTTGGAGTCCTGTCGTCCGTCGAGCACGCGACGAATCTCTTTCGCCATGCTTTCAATCGAGAATGGCTTATGAATGAAAGGAGCGCCTTCGGCGAGAATCCCCTGCTTTGAAATCACATCCGCGGGATATCCGGACATGTAAATGTACTTCAACTCCGGGCGCGACGCCGTAAGTTGTTGCACCAGTTCGCGCCCGTTCATCTCCGGCATGATTGTGTCCGTCAGCAACAGATCCAACGGTCCGACGTGGTTCTTGGCAATGTGTACGGCCTGCAGCGGCGTAGTCGCGGACAAGACGTTGTATCCCAATCCCCGGAGTCCTCGACGGAGCAAGCTCAAAACGCTTTCCTCGTCCTCAACCAGTAGAACCGTTTCGGTGCCGCTGGGCGGTGCCATTTCGGTGGACGGCCCCGTCACATCTTTCGGCGTGTTCTCGCTTCGAGGCAGGTAGACGTTGAATGTAGTCCCGCTGCCGATCGTGCTGTTCACATCGATGAATCCGCCGTTTTGCTTCACGATTCCGTACACGGTAGACAATCCAAGGCCTGTGCCTTTGCCCGATTCCTTTGTCGTGAAGAACGGCTCGAAGATGTGTTCTATCGCCTCATCGGGAATTCCCGATCCGGTGTCCGTTACGCTGACGACTACGTAGTCGCCGGGAACAAACGATGGATCGTCCGGACGTTGTTCCTCGCCCAAGGTGGCGTTGGCCGTGTGGATCGTGATCACACCGTTTCTTGCGATGGCATCGCGGGCATTCACGGTGAGATTTGCGAGCACTTGATCGAGCTGCGACGGATCCATGAAGACCTGCCAGACCTCGGCGCCCGGCACCCAGACGAGCTCGACGTTCTCACCGATGAGTCTTCGCAACATCTTGAACATTCCGGAGATTGTGTCGTTCAGATCGAGTACGCGGGGCTGTGTTGTCTGTTGGCGCGCGAATGCCAGCAATTGACGCGTCAGATCGCTCGAACGCCTCACCGCGTTTAGGATTTCTTGAAGGTCGCCGTAGATAGGATCGGTTTTGTCGATACGTTTCAGCGCGAACTGTGAATAACCGAGGATGATGGAAAGCATGTTGTTGAAGTCGTGCGCCACGCCTCCCGCAAGTCGTCCGATCGATTCCATCTTTTGCGCCTGAAACAACTGGGCTTCCAGTTTGCGCGTCTCAATCTCGCCCAGTTTGCGTTCGGTCACGTCCATTGCGGCTCCGCGAAACCCCTGCAACTCTCCCGCAGCGTCGAGAATAGGAAGTCCGCTTATCTGCAGCCAAACCGGACGGTCTCCTTTGGCGCGCATGCATATCGCCAAATCGCGCACCGCATCTCGGGACTGCACGTGCTCCCGAAAGAACCGCTCCAACTCCATTCGCTCAGCCGGTCCCACAAGTTCCAAGAAGCTCGTCCCGATCAGCTCTTCGGGCCGGTACCCCAAGATACTCTCGACCCGTTCGCTCAAGTAGGCGAAGCGGGTATCTACGTCCAATTCCCAGATGAACTCACCGGCCGCGTGACTTACATCGCGGAAACGCTGCTCGCTAATCCGTAGCGCTCTTTGCGCTTCGCGCTGCGCCAACGCTACCGCAATCTGGTCGGCTGCGTTCTCGATGAAGGCAATCAACTCTGGGGTGAACAGGTTCTTCCGGCGGTCGTTGAATTGCAGGAGTCCCAGGGTCCGCGCGCCGTAACGCAACGGTATCAAGGCGACCGACTCGTACCCCTCTCCGTTGCATCGGTTACGCGTTCGCGCCTGGAGGTCGTCTTCGGTTGTGCTTGCGAGCAACTCGCTCGTGCTGTTCGTCCAGAAGCTGCCCTTCTCCGTGAAGAACGGTTTCGATGGATCGAATCGGCCTTGAATCACGTTGCCGCACATGCAATCCAAGATTGGATTGCCCTCAGCGTTGCGGAGTATCTCGCCCGCGCTGTCTCGCGCGCACAGAAATTGCTCGGTACGTACAAATTCTTTCGAGAACCCGCACGTCTCGAAATAGGGAAAGTCCTCTCCCTGCTGTAGTCGAATTCCAACCGCCTCGCACTCCATCCATTCCTGCAAGTGCCCCGTGACTGCGCGGATTAGGTCGGTGGTTTCCGTGTTTTCGTTCACCAGTTGGAGCAGACGCAAATTAGATTCGCGCTCCCTCCGGTGCTGCAACTCCGTGGAGACGTCGCGGAAGAACCCCTGGATAATCCTTCGTCCTCCGAACTCCAACGAGCTGGCCTTAATCTCCACCTGCTTGATGCTGCCATCCTTACACAACAGGTCTGCAGACAAGAGCGCGCCTCCCGTGGTCGATCGATGCTCCGCGAAAGAGCGGCTGAATTGTCCCTTGCGCTCGGTCTCGGGATGCAGCATCATTTGCGGCCGGCCCTGCAATTCCTCGCGCCGATAGCCGCTCATATGGACGAATGCCTGATTGCAGTCGATGATTTCGCCCGACTCAGCCTCCGCCAATACGATGCCCTCGGTCGCTTCATAAAACAGGCGGTAGAAACGGTCTTGGCTCTGCGAGAGTTCAAGCTCCGTCTCCGCGTGGCGCACGCGGGCCCGGAGTGTCCTCATGCCAAACGCAAGGTCTCCGGCGAGCTCCTCGAGCAACCGGATTTCTTCCTCCTGGTAGCGGCCTTTTTCGTCTGAAAGGATTGCCAAGATGCCCATTGCACCATTATCGCCAAGCAGAGGAAAGTAGATGCCCGAGGCATACCCGCGCTTGCTTGCTTCCGCGAACCACGGCGCGTACTCCGGAGACGCGGCCAAATCCTGGAGGACCTGGATGCTTCCCGTGCGAACGGCTTTCCCCATCGGACCCCTTCCCAAGTCCGATTCCTCTGACCACGAAAAGCGGACTTGGGACAGAAAGCCCTCCTCGCGGCCCGCCCATGCCACGGGGCGCAACGTTTTATTGGCGTCATCCTCGGCGAGACCGACCCACACGAAGACATACCCGCCCACTTCATGGACAATCCGGCAGACATCTTCCAACAGGTGTTGTTCATCCGTAGGCCTTACCAACGCTTCGTTGCACTCGCTCAGGGCGCGCAGCGCGCGATTCATTCGCCGTAGCTCTTCCTCGCTGCGCTTTCGTTCTGTGATGTCTTCCTTGACGGCAATGAAGTGCGTGATCGAACCGTCTGCATCGACGATAGGCGAAATGGAGGCCAATTCCCAGAACAATTCGCCGCTTTTCTTGCGGTTATGGAATTCGCCCCGCCATTCCTGGCCAGACGTAAGGGCCTTCCAGAGCGCCTTGTATTTGCTTTCGGGCATCTCACCGGACTTGAGAACACGCGGGTTCTTTCCAATAACTTCCCCGCGCGTGTATCCGGTGATTTCGCAGAACTTGGGGTTGACGTACTCGATGTCGCCTTCTGCATTCGTGATTACGATGGACGCAGGACTCTGCTCGACGGCTCGCGAGAGCTTTCGCAGCTCTCCCTCGGCGGCCTTACGTCCGGAGATGTCTTGAAATAGCAGCACCACTCCATCGTCCAGTTTTACGCAGGTGTGACTGAACCAATTATGCAAGCCGTCTGCATCGTACAAGTAATCCGCAGTCGCCGGTTCCCCGGTTTCTACCACGTGGATCATTTGCTCCATGGCGGCATGGTTCTTTACACCCGGGAAAGCTTCCAGCAGGGTGCGCCCGTTCAATCCGTTACGCCCAAGAAGTAGCTCCGCTCCAGCGTTAAGGTACTCATACCGGAAGTCAACGATACGCCCGCCTTCGCGCACGGCGCGAAAGACGATCAGGCCGTCCTGCAATGCGTTTTGCACCGCGTTCAGGCGTTCGAGGTCCTGAAGATGATCCGAGGTTTCTTGAGCGAGCCTGCGCAGCCACCGCGAGAGCGATACGTAGAGAAGCAGCGCGGTAACGGCGACAAACCCCCACCCTTTGAGCATGCTCATAACGGTTGCCCATTGGGGATTGGGGCTGATATGCGCGACCAGCGTGTCCGACAACGCAATCCATAACGCCGCCGCCGTTGTGTACACCAGGACGGTCCGGAGGGGGATCGACGTTGCTTCACTGTAGCGGCGTCTAGACGACATCGTCATCTCCTCGCCCCAAGGCTTAGGCGCAAGATGAAGCGGACAACTTCACCTTACTGCTTGCAGGAGAAAAGCAAATGGGATTAAACAGCGCTTGAACCAGTGTCGTGCGCCGTAAAACTGTACGATCGTTAAGCACAAGACTGGGTGAACTGAATCTATCGATCCGCGCGCAGATTCCGCCGGAAGGTATGGGCGTTGTGCCTTCAGTTATTTTGCGAGACGTCAAATTGAGATCGTCCCCTGCCTGACCCTAATGGCGCAGACAGACTTCAGGTGAGATTGAGCGAAATGCACCCTCCCACGCTCAAGACACTTGCCCTTAGGACAAGCTCATTGTACAGTAGAAATCAAAGGGAAGCTAGTAAAATGTGTTTCTCGCTCAATCCACTGTCAGGCTAGTCCTATTCTCCACACGGTTTAGGCGCTTGCCGGAGCCTGCGCAAGTCAACCCCGGACCTGTGCGCAAACCGTTATGCAGGCGTGTCCATGCTGACGTCGAATCGGCGGAACACCCACGCAGCCAGGGGGATCATCGAGATGCTGAAGAGCATCATGATAATCCAGCTTACGGCGACGAAGGCGGTCACGGAGGCGCCCAGGGCCAAGTAAGCGGCGCCTCCTGCAAGCGCGGCGACACCACACGCCAAGGCCACGGAAATGACCTTGAGCAGCATGAACAGGAGCTGCCGTCCAAAGAGCTGAATGTCTCCCGGACTAAACGCAGCGAGCCGAGTTGGAAACAATAGGAAGAGGATGTTGTCGACGGCGATCAGCAGCGTGTTCAAGGGCGGCGCGAACAGGATCGCGAGCAGCAACGCGCCCGGGCGCCCGGCATACGCCACGGCCGCCGCGACGAGTCCAATTTGCAGGAGGCTGCACAAGGCCACGGGGACCACGAATTGACCCGCCACGATGGCGCTCGCGCGCAAGGGCATCATCTTGAGCCAGTCCATTTGCTCGATGTCCGATCGGAAGTCGTAACGGAGCATCGTGCTGAGGAAGATGGTCAACCAGACCATCAAGCCTGCTATCAATGCCCAGACCTGGGCCGCGTCTCCCTGCTTACCGGAAAACGGCAAGGCGACGCCGATCCCCATGAACAACATGAAGACAACGATGCTTCGCGAGTTGCGCACGAGATTGACGGCTTGCCTCCAGGCAACAGGACCCGCGCCGAACCAATACGGGAACTGCGACACCCGGCGCATCTTCGCGCCGGCCTTCGAGGTCTGCGCCATGCCACTGCGCTGGGCGCGTTTGATGCGGTCGTACATCTTCTGGCTGACATGAACCGCCGCTTCGCGGTATTCGGCATCCAATCGAATGACAAACAGGAAGAGCGCGAGATCTACGGCCAACGAGACCGCGCCCCACAACGCCAAATCCGCGGGGGCGGCCGCCGTCATGGTTCGCGCGAAAGGTTCCAGCGGCAAGAGAACGTACTTGAGGAAGGACGACTCGTGCGCGCGCTGAATCACCTCAAGCGCGTTGCCCGAACTGCGGAGCATCAGGACTTGTCCGACCGCCACGGCGACCAATGCGCCGACGCCGTACAAGAAAGCTTTGCGCACGCGCGTGTAGGCATGTTCGGCCATTGTCTGGCCAAGCAGAATGAACGCCATCGTAAACTGCTGCACAAACACGATGCCGAGGAACGTGCCGAGATATGCCGCATGCCACGATGCCGCCATGCGCGCGAACATGATCGAGAAGATAGTCGCGCTGAAAACAACGCCTGCCAGTCCGCCCAGAATCTTGTAGATCAGTAATTCGCGCCGGCCGAATGGGCCCGCAAACAGAAAGTCCACTTCGCCCGGACTAAAGTAGATGGCGCGTTCGCCCGCGGAGGTGGCCAGCGAGAGAATGCACATACCCAGAATAATCATCGGCGCAAGCGAATGGAGCCTTGCCAGATCGTTCGGGTCCTTTGGCAAGGCAAACGACATGACAACAGTGGGCCCGAGCCACAGCCCGATCATGATGACGCCTACGACAAAGAAGATGGCGCCGCGGGGCGTCTTGGCGCCACGGAACACGCGGCGCTTCATGCCGGTCAGGCGCAGGCGCGATAGTTTCCATAGAGCGGGATGCATTACTGCCATGCTGGCCGCCTCACGACGTGGATTCGGGGGAAGCATCCCCCTCGGTCGCTTTGAAGAACAACTCTTCAAGCGAGGCATCGCCGACGCCTGCAAAGGCCGCGCGCGCTTCTTCAAGCTTTCCGAAGAAGAGGCGCTTGCCCTTGTGCAAGATGAGCAAGTGGGTGCACATGTCTTCGACCAGTTCGAGGATGTGCGAACTGACCACGACCGACGCGCCATTTTCGACGCGTTCGAGGATGGAGTTCTTCATGGTGCGAATGCCGCGCGGGTCGAGGCCCGTGTGCGGCTCGTCGAAGAGAATGACCTGCGGTTCGTGCAGGTACGCGCAACAAATCGCCACCTTCTGCCGCATGCCGCGCGACAGTTCCTGCGCCATGGTGTTGCGCTTCTCTTCCAACTCGAACTGCCCCAGCAGGCGCTCGCCCTTGCCCTTCCAATCGGCGACGCGATACGCCGATGCGACGAAGTCGAGGTGTTCCCACACGGTGAGCGTGTCGAAGAGCTTCGGATCGTCCGGGACGTACGCCAGCCGCATCTTGGCCGCGATAGGGTCGTTCACGATGTCGTGACCCGCGACGATGAGTTGCCCCGCCGTGGGCGGGATGATCCCGGCGATACTCCGCAGTGTCGAGGTCTTCCCCGCGCCATTGGGACCCACAAGCCCGAGGATATCCCCCGGCTTCACCTCGAAGGATAGATCGCCCACCGCGACCGTGTCGCGATAGGTTTTGTTGAATCCGGAAACGCTAATCAAGGCATGTACCGCTTTCTGAGGTTGCTGCGCCCATGCGGCGCTCCCCGCTGTGAAAGGACGTATATTGCCAGCCGGACGGGGCTTGCCGCAACGAACCCCTCGCCGAAGGTCACCGCGGGTAGCTCAGCACCCTCTCGAAAATACGTTCCAGTGCCTCCGCAAACGCTTGCGGGGTGTGGGCCGTGCGCACGCGCTCGCGGGCTGCCATGCCCAATGCCAGGCGCTTCTCGGAAGAACGCAACAGCTCGACCACTGCGTCGCCAAAGGCCGCTTCGTCGTTGTCGTCCACGATGAGACCGGTGTGGCCGTGGTCGAGGGGATGCGCCGCGCTCCGGCACGCGACAATCGCGCGGCCCGCGGCCATCGCATTCAGCAGTTTGATCGGATAGCCCGACCAGGACACGCGCGGACACACAACCACGCAGTCCCGCGATAGCACCTGTTTGAGGGCGTCGAAGTCCGGCGTGCGGATAATCTCCGCGTGGGGGACATGCCGCTTGTCATTCGTCGCCACGAGAAGGCGCGTTTCCGGCATCTGTTCGCGCACGCGCGCGATCACGTGATCCAGAAATGCGACGTTCTGATACGAATCAAGATTCCCGGTATACACGACCGGAGGCGGTGTCTCCGAGACAATGGGATCCGAAAACCAGCCGGCGTTTGCCGGCGGGGTCAACACGCTCACCCGCGCGGGAGTGCAACCGCAGGCCATGAGGTACGACCCCAACCCCGCGTGCGGCGCGACTACGTGTTGAGCGAGGCGAGGAAATGTCCGATCGAGCCGGCGGCCAACAAACTCCGCAATGCGGCCGAACGGCAGAAAATGCGGCAGTTCGTCCACCATGGCGTTGTGTGCCTGATACACGATTGCGCGCGCGCGGGCCGCAAGCGCCACCAGCAGTCCTTCGTAGTTGTGCGCGAGCACCACGTCGATGGAATGGCGCCTCATGACGCGGCGCAACGTGCGCACGAGCAACAGATCAAGCAACGGTTTGTGCAGCGAGGGACCGGCCTGCGTCCGCCTGGCTCCAGGTACGCGCGTCGAGCGATGAACCTGCAATCCGAAGTCTTCCTCGCTTTCGCCGTACCCGTAGACGACGAGGTGAACCTCGTATCCGTGCGATTGCAGCGTCAGCGCGGTGTCCTTCAGGAACACCTGCGATCCCTGCGGCACGGGAAAGGGACATGCCCCCACGACGGCAATACGGGTGCTCACGATGCCGGTGACCCGAAGAACGGAGACTCGAAAAACAGGGACAGACCCGTCTCCGCTCGCTTTGCTCGCTGCGCTTGCGTCAGTCCCTGTTCTTCCTTCACCCTTGCCGATCCTTTGGGATCAACTTTCCCGGATTGAGGATGTCGAGCGGATCGACCTGGCTCTTGACAGCCCGGAGCATGTTCAAAGCCAACTGTCCTTTTTCTCGCAAGAGATACGGCAAGTGATCCGTGCCCACGCCGTGATGGTGGCTGATCGTGCCGCCGTTCGCGAGAATCGCTTCGGAAGCCGCGTGTTTGATTGATTGCCATTGACCGTACGGATCGTCCGGATCGCGCACGTACACATACGTGAAATACAGGCTGGCGCCGTCTTCATACGCGTGGCTCACGTGCGCCATGACGATGCCCTTCGACCCTGGCAAACCGGGGCGCGCCGCCATCGCATCGCCGATAGCCTGCGTGATGACCGCGTGGAGATGACCGAGGTTGGACCACCGCGTCGCCGTCTCCAGCGTATCGACGGCAAGCCCGCGATCCATCAGCGGATCGCGAAGGTATGGCATCGTGAACCGGCCCTTGTACCACGCCGTCCCGAAATGATCCCCCATATGCATGCCGCCATTCGCTTCGACGATCGCCTGGCTCCGCTCGCGCGATGCGTCGACGATGGCCTTGTCTCCTTCAATGCCCACCAGCATCAGGCAGAACCGAGCCGAGCGATCCGCTTCTCCACCCATGTGCAGGGCTTGAAGGAAGTAAGTCTCGTCGGGATCGGAGAGGCGAATCATGGCGGTATGCACGTCCGACTGCATCAAGGTTCTTGCCGCGACCAGCGCCGCCGAATAGTCCATGAAAATGTAGCCGCGATAGTCCTTCGCCTCGGGCACCGGGTGAATGCGAACTTCCGCTTCCGTGATTACGCCCAACGCGCCTTCGGAACCCGGGACCAGATCGTTGAACTGTGGGCCCGCCGCCGACGCGGGGAATGCCTCTGTCTTCCACAAGCCCGCCGGCGTCACCAACGTAGCCGAAAGTAACCAGTCTTCGGCCTTGCCGTAGCGATTGCTTTGATGACCGGCGCCGCGCGCGGCAATCCAACCGCCGAGCGTCGAAAACTCGAACGACTGCGGGTAATGACTTAGCGTGAAGCCTTTCGCCTGCAGTTCCTTTTCAAGGGCCGGACCATAGATCCCCGCTTCGATACGCGCCACCCGGGCTTCTGCGTCGATTCCTAGCACGCGGTTCATCAGCGTCATGTCGAGCGTAACAATGCCCGTCTGATTAGGGTTCGACTGCGCGTTCACGCCGCCCACCACGCTCGATCCTCCGCCAAAGGGCACGAGGGCAATTCGGTGCTCGGCGGCAAACCGCACGACGACCAACACTTCGTCCGTGCTTGCTGGATACACGACCGCATCCGGGGCCGGATTTATGCGGCCACTACGCAGGCAAAGCATGTCGGGATAGCTTCTGCCGCGCGCATGAAATGCGCGCTCGTATGAATCTGTCTTGACGCGGTCCGGCGACGTCAACGCGCCGAGTTCGCGCAAGGTCTGAGCGTTCAACCGAATCGGCGGCAATGCGATTTCAGACAGCGGTACCGCGGGGGTATTGGGAAGCGGGTCGACAGCCAACGTGTGGCCGACCCAACGCCAGACATCATTCGCGCGCTCGCCGAGCATGTCGGGCGCATCAATCCATCCCCATCCGTTCCAGCGCAACTTACCCCGATCGATACCCACGTCATTTCGCTCCGGCTGCATACAAATCCCCCCCCTTTCATACTAGGTTAGTCTGCACCGGCGGCAATGTCTAGCCGTGAGCGGGGTTGGAGAAGAGCGTCACACGATCGACACGGCAGGAGCCGCCGTTTGCGAAGCCCCAGACTAATGCGTCGCCTTCGCTCGGACCGGTTGTAAATGTGACGTACTTGGTTTCGCGACTGCCGGAACGCTGAGCCCATTTGAGAAGCACGCGATCAGGCTTGCCGCTATCGCTCCGAGCACGCAACTTCAGCCACGCATGCGATCCAAACTGGGGGTCGACTCGCGATTCATAATCGAAAGACAATGTGTAGCGCGTGTTGGGCGATAAGCGCACTAGTGCCGGATCGGTCGTGAGGACTTCGCTGGACCGTGGCTGGCGCGTTGCGGGATCGAAGGCGACTTCCAGGGAAGCAGTCCTGAAGCCGTTCGCCTCCGTGGGCGAAACGGCAGCGTATATCACGTTGTCTGAGGGAACACGCGTTACGCAGATATCATCGATCGCCACGGCGCCCTTTTTGCGAATGCCCCACATCAGCCGGTAATCGCCGTGAGGAGCCAGCGCCACAACGACCGTCTTCGCAGCCGCGCCAACCCCGGGCTGATCTCGCCAGCGCGTGAATCCCCGGTCCTCCGAAATTCCGCCACTGTCGGAGCGCGCCAAGAAATAGAAGAAGCCGGGATCCTCCAGCGTCCCACCGTGCGCTTCGATTGGCCGATACAGGAAGCTCACCACATAGACGCCGTTAGGCTCCAACGCAAGGGATGAAGGATTCGACTGAAGGAATTCGCACCACTCCTGCTCACCCTTGTTTACACCTTCGACACTCCGCGCACCGCGAACGACTTGGGCTGCGTCGCTGGTTCGTTGTCCGTGGGAATCGTCGATGCGATACGCAGCCGACTCTTCACCTTCGAAGGTTTCGAATGGAAGGGGAGCGCGCGTACTCGTCTCGCGTGCGACATGTACGGCGCCAATCCGGTACGTATTGCCTTTGCCGTCTTCGATTGGCAGCGCGATGCGTTGGGTGCCCGCATCATTGACCAGCGAAATTCGAACGGTGTAGTCGCCCGAGTCGAATCCGTGATCCGGCAAGTCGAACGTCGAAACCCAGCGAAACGTCTCGCCGCGAACGATATTCGTTGGATCGAATACCGAGTCTACGCCTCGCCAGCGTGTTATACCGTCGCGCTCCAACGAAATCTCGAACCGGTAGGGATACGGGAGACGGCCCTGAGCCCGGTTTTCCCATGTGTGCATCACGTGAAAGGGCCGACGGGGAACTATACGATCCGGCACGTCGATAGACACGGGCACGAGCCGGTAGCCCATCTCGCGCAACGTGGCGTCCATCAGGGCACCATGCGTATTGTAGAACTGAACGGGCGGCGCGGCGCTCAAGTCCTGTACCGTATCCATAACGCCGACGTCCCAATTGCAGAGCATGATGTAGTTCGCGTGGTACTGAAGGGCCTCGTCAAGCGCCGATTGCAGGTCGTATCCCCATCGCTCGCCACGCTCAAACACCGACACCGCCCCACCCAATTCTGCTATGAAGGGCTTGCGTTGGCTCTGCCACACGTCGCACATCAACCGCCCGTCGAGATTATTGTAGATATACCCGGCAACACCGTCACGGCGCGGCGCGACGCGGGGCAGCGAGAATGCGTAGTCGAACGCCGATCCGGTCACATAACGTTCGTAGCTGGGAGGCGGGTTGCCGCGGCTGGCCAGCCCGGCAGGCAGCAGATCGTCGCGATACTCCCACGACGTGCTGAGGTACAAAAAGAACGGCTCGGGCCGCTTGGCAAACGCGTCCTGCCACGCATCGACAATTGCGCGAAGTATGCGAATGCGCGTGTCCATATCGGGCATGTCGTGGCCGCTGTGCCACTCGCCCCACATGCCGTAGCCGCGCAGGTCCGCCGCCTCGATGGCCGAAAATGGTTGCATGTGATCGGCCAAGGCAGTAAGGAACAAACGCAGTCTCGGCAAGTAGATAGGGTTCGTGTAATCCGGGAGCGCGATCTGTTTGCCCCACTCTTCGCGGGTCATTTTTCCGACTCTGAGATCGTACAACCACGCGGGCGCGCCGCCGTCTCCGTCCATTCGCCCGTTGGTGATCATTGCGTCGGTGGAAATGCGCAGGTGGATCTTCTTGCCCTTCTCGCTCCAGAACCGTATCGCGCTATCGATCAACGACCAATCGTAGATGCCTTCACGCGGTTCGAGCGCCGCCCAATCCGACAAGACAGCCACCGTATCGACTTTGCCC
>JAIBAQ010000139.1 GCA_019695095.1 Candidatus Hydrogenedentota bacterium | reverse complement strand
CCGCCATCGCTGAGATTGCACGTCTTCTCCTCGCGGGACTACTTGTCTTCGCGGGCTTAACAGCGTCGGGAATTTTCATCGGCTCGATGATCGAGACGCACACGCTCCCAGCCTATATCTACATACCGTTGGTCTCTGTTTGTGTCTTGCTCATATTTGCTCTCGTGCATGCGCTCTTCAACTGGCGGCATCTAGGGTTCGGACCTCGAAAGAGCAAGGAAGAATTCATCCTCGAGCTTGACGATAAACAATTGCTGGACCGAGACGACTACACGGCCACACGCGCATTCGAAGTCATGACATCTCTGGATGATGGTTCCCACTACTTTGTGGAATTGACCGATGGCCGTGTCCTGTTTCTAACCGGTCAATACCTCTACGAGTACGATCCCATCGGCGAGAGCGGAGAACTGGATCAGCCGCGCCAATTCCCCTGCACCGAATTCACAGTACTTCGCCACAAGACCGACAAGTACGTTGTCCATATCGAATGCCGCGGCGCCGTCCTCGAGCCCGAAATCGAAGCGCCCCATTTCACCGGACAGTTGTGGGACGAGTTCGGCTGCGGCGACGATGTGACAATCATTGCCAGCAAGACCTACGAAGAAATCAAACGGCGCATGATGGCATCTCCGCCATGATGCCGGCTTATCCATCGCTTCCGCGATAGTCTCGCGCTGCCGTTTTCCACTCTATGCGCCTGCTTTCAAAGATGAACTCCTGCTTTGTTGGGGGTCATCGAGAAGCCGACTGGGCGCTCCGCGCATTGACGAAGACGCCGATTTAGAATATGATATTTCTAATATTGGAGATTATGAGGAAAGGAGAAACAGAGCGTCTAGTATTTCCAGGTTTATCGTAGTCGCGCTGCGAACCGCGCGATTGCGCGCGGTTCCGGGAAGGAGTAGCAGACATGAAGACCGAACTGCGCTTGGAGGGGCCTACCCTCGACTCCTGTACCGCCACTCAAGTCTCGGCACACGCAAAGCTCGCCACCCAAATCAGGAAACTTCAGATCGGAGAAACCAAAACCACTTATTCACTAAAAGGGCACACACGAGGCTGCGCACTGTTCATCCGATTCGCTCCGATCTTTGAAGTTGACGTTGACCGCTCGGTATCAATGGATGGTCTCTCCGGTATCCAAGACCTGCTCACAAATGCAAGTCTACCCGTCGAATTGGCGGGCGATGTACTCCGAGCCTTTGAGTCTACAGACAGCGCGGGCACTGGCGTGTCGGAGCCCATCGTCAGCACGGGACATGCCAACGCCTTGGACGTAGCTGCGGGTGTGCAATTGGCACAAGGCGAATCGATGCCGGTGAATCTCTCCGGTGAAGCCATAGTCAGAGACATGTCCGTCGAGCATTTAGCCCTTAACGCCGACACGACCATGCTCTGTACTGACGTGAAGACCAAGCGAACGCAAGTTGAAGGGGTTCGCGCGACCACGGAGACTGCCGACCTGCTCGCGTATAGACAGATCGAAGTCACGGACGCGCGCCTGGAACCCATTGATGTCCCATCACTCGACATTCCCGCTGTGGAAACAGCCGTATCCATTCCCAAGGTAAACATCCCAAACCTTCCATTATCTGTCGACATTACGAACGGAAACACGGAGTTCACCATACAATTCGTCGACTGGTGCCCGCGCTGGGGCGCAAATTTCACAGTTGATGCAGGACCATTCAGCGTCAAGGTGCGGGTAAAGTTTGGGCTGGATGCGAAGCTCTCCGCGACGATCAAGTTCTTTGTGGAGAATCTGCATGTCGCTATACAAATGAAGAACGCAGTTTTGAACATGCTGGAGATGTCGGCGAAACTCTCGGCAATTGCTGTTCGCAAGCTGCACATTGGAATGCTCCGCATACCAAGCTTCGTTGCCAAGACCTCGGCACGCGCGATGGCGCGCAGCGGCAACGGCGGCAGAACTCCCGCAGTCCACGCGTAGGTGAACGCACATCGACGATTTGGAAGGCCAAAACCCACGCTGTATCCGTGACTCCGAAGCGGCGGCGGAAGGGAAGACCCGCAATTTGCACCGCGAAGCGTTACTGAGGGAGGAATTTGTGGCTTGCGCTAGCACCCCTTAATCCAGGGGCGATAGCAGGACTCCTCTTCGCGAAGAATACCGTGAAACGAAGAGTCTGATCCCCGTCAATACTCCTGCACGAATCGGTGGGACAATTCCGCGACCAGCGAGGTCATTGGGAAATCCCCTGGGTATCGTATGTACACGGCGCGCCCGTCGGAATACAGGACGTTCGTTCCCAGCGTGCCGGATGTGGTCTCGGACAGATCGGTCGAGATGAACTCCCAACCGACGACAACCGTCTCCGCGGGTGGGTCGCCCAAGTTCAGAGGTTTCAGGTAATACACGGTCCCGGCGCCATCCTGCGCGATGAGCTCCCCTCCGCCAGTGTACTGAAGGGGTTCTATCGCCCCCGGCCGGATGAGCGTATTCCAGTAGGCCGCGAATTCGGCCTCATCGTGTACGGCGTACTTCAACTCTGTTACCAGAGACTCTTCGTACGTCTGCCGGTATGCCGCACGGCACGTTTCCCGGTCCGGGCGCGTATTCGACGACCCCCCGTCGGCCATCGCGCCAATTTGCATCTGGTGCAACCCTTCCTTGACGGCTACTTCCTTGGCCTTTCGCAACGCGCGCGAAAGCACAGGCAACTGCAACGCCATCAGGATCGCGATAATCGCGACGCATATAAGGGTTTCCAGAAGGCTATAGCCCCGCCGTGAACGCATAAACATACTCGTCAATCCCTATTGAGAATTCTTGGGTCGGTAAGTCACGCCTATCAGTATGAGAAAAGGATTGCAGCGGGACGATTCGACTCTATCTTCCGTTAATGCTATCCTACACCCAGAGTCTCATTCCTGCAACGAGGTGACGGCCTCCATGAGCAAGGCAGCAGCAACTCGGCTCTCGCATCATGTCCGCGTTATCACCGCCACATCCCTGTTCGACGGCCACGACGCCGCAATCAATATTATGCGCCGCATCCTTCAGGATTCGGGCGTAGAGATAATTCACCTGGGCCACAACCGTTCCGTGCGCGAAATCGTCGACGCCGCCATCCAGGAAGACGTTCAAGCGATTGCCGTCAGTTCCTACCAAGGCGGTCACGTCGAATTCTTCCGCTACATTATAGAAATGTTAAAAGACCGCCACGCCGATCATATTCGCGTTTTTGGCGGTGGCGGCGGGGTCATCGTCCCCAGCGAAATCCGGCTTATCGAGTCTTTCGGCGTGAGCAAAATCTTCTCTCCGGAAGACGGCCGTAAGTTGGGTCTCCAAGGCATGATCGACCACATATTGCACCACATTGACTTCTCACTCGACACCAAGGGACTTCTTGCCGACCCGCCGCCCCTCACCCCGAGCGATACCGCTACCATTGCTCGACTTATAACCGCTGTCGAACAGAATCGCGAAGGGGCGTTCCTCGTTGGGATTCGCGACACCCTGAAAAAGCACGTGACCAGACCCGTACCCGTGTTGGGCGTCACCGGCACCGGCGGGGCAGGCAAATCGTCCCTCGTGGACGAGCTACTTGTCCGCTTTCTGCGCGACTTCCCCGAAAAGACCGTCGCCGTCCTTTCGGTCGACCCGTCGCGAAAACGCTCCGGCGGCGCACTCCTTGGCGACCGCATTCGCATGAATGCCATTGACACCCCCCGCGTCTACATGCGCTCATTGGCCACGCGCGCCCAAAGCGGCGAGGTGTCCGGGGCGTTGGCCGACGCGATTGCCGTCGTCAAGGCCGCGGGCTTCGACTGGGTGATAGTTGAAACCGCCGGCATCGGCCAGGGCGATGCCGCCATAGTGCCCCTCGTCGATGTATCTCTCTACGTCATGACCGCCGAGTTCGGAGCTCCTTCGCAACTTGAGAAGATTGACATGCTCGACTTCGCCGACCTCGTCGCTATTAACAAATTTGAGCGTCAAGGCTCCGAAGATGCCCTTCGTCACGTCCGCAAACAGTTCCAGCGAAACCACCACCTTCTCGATTCGCCCCCGGAAGCCATGCCTGTCTACGGCACCATTGCCTCTCGCTTCAACGACAACGGCGTCACCGCACTCTACATCGACATCTTAAACACCCAGCGCAAGAGATGCGGTGTGACCTGGGAGACCTTCCGCGAGCGGCTTGCCGGAACAATCACGACATCTCGCTCCTTCATCGTTCCGCCCAATCGCGTCCGATACTTGGCGGAAATTGCCGAGACTGTCCGAGCTTACCACCGATGGGTCGATAGTCAAGCCGAAGTTGCAGAGCGTTTGTGGCGGGTAGATGGCGCCTTGGGACTCCTAGAGTCAAATTCCCCTGCGCACACAGAACTTGTCGCCCGACGGCAGCAAGCGCTCGCACAACTGGAACACCGCGCGGTTGAAGCCCTCGAAGGCTTTTCTCACCTGTGCGCCGACTATTCGAAAGATGAATACGTATTCACCGTCCGCGACCGCGAAGTCCGAGTTCCGTTGTTTCGCACGACTCTCTCCGGTTTGCGCATGCCTCGCGTTGCATTGCCCTATCTTCGGAATCCTGGAGACTTGCTTCGATGGCTGCTCCGTGAAAATGTGCCGGGGCGCTTCCCGTTCACGGCGGGCGTGTTTCCGTTCAAACGCGAAGACGAAGATCCGACTCGCATGTTTGCGGGTGAGGGAGACGCCAAACGCACCAACGCTCGTTTCAAATTCCTATCTCGTAACGCCTCCGCGGTGCGCCTGTCCACGGCTTTCGATTCGGTCACGCTGTACGGGCATGACCCCGCCGAGCCTCCCGATATCCTGGGCAAAGTGGGCACGTCCGGCGTTTCCATCTGCACTTTGGAAAACATGAAGACGCTGTATGACGGCTTCGATCTCTGTGCGCCTACGACCAGCGTGTCAATGACAATCAACGGGCCTGCGCCAATCATCCTCGCCATGTTTCTCAACACGGCCATCGATCAGCAGTGTGACAAGTTCCAGCAGCAGCAAGGCCGAAAACCCAACAATACCGAGGCCGCCGAAATCGTTGCGAAAACGCTGCGTACCGTTCGCGGCACCGTGCAGGCTGACATCCTCAAGGAGGATCAAGCGCAGAATACCTGCATCTTCTCGGTCGATTTCGCGCTTCGCATGATGGGCGACGTACAGCAATACTTCTGCGACCACGGCATCGCCAACTTCTATTCGGTATCCATTTCCGGGTTTCACATGGCGGAGGCGGGCTGTAACCCCGTCACACAAGCGGCGTTCACCCTTGCGAACGGTTTCACCTACGTCGAGTACTATCTCGCCCGCGGCATGCACATCGACGACTTCGCCCCCAACCTGTCTTTCTTTTTTTCCAGCGGCATGGACCCTGAATACGCCGTGATCAATCGCGTCGCGCGTCGAATCTGGGCCATTGCTCTGCGAGACAAATACGGCGCAAATGAACGCTCGCAGAAGTTCAAGGTCCATATCCAGACCAGCGGGCGTTCCTTGCACAGCCAGGAATACCAGTTTAACGACATCCGCACCACGCTGCAGGCCCTGATTGCCTTGCTCGACAACTGCAATTCCCTTCATACCAATGCCTACGACGAAGCCGTCACTACGCCCTCCGAGGCATCCGTGCGCCGCGCCCTCGCAATACAGGCCATCATCAACAGGGAATTCGGGATCTACGGCAACGAGAACGCGCTTCAAGGTTCGTTCGTCATTGAGGAACTCACCGATCTCGTCGAAGAAGCCATTCTGAAAGAGTTCGACCGGATCTCTCAGCGCGGTGGCGTACTAGGCGCGATGGAACTCGCCTACCAACGCGCTCGAATTCAGGATGAGTCCCTGACCTATGAATCCCGCAAGACCAGCGGCGAATACCCCATTGTTGGCGTCAACACGTTTGTCGACCCCGACGCCGACCACGAGGCAGAAGCCGAGCGCCTCGAACTGCGACGCGCCACCGACGACGAAAAACACGCGCAACTCCAACATGTTCGCGATTTCCAGAAGCGTCATTCCAAAGAGGCCCACGCCGCACTGCGACGTCTCCAGCAGACCGCCCTCAACGGCGGCAACCTCTTCGCCGAACTCATGGCCACGGTTCGCACGTGCACTCTGGGCCAGATCACGCAGGCGCTTTTTGAGGTGGGTGGCCGTTATCGCCGGAGTTTATAGACTGCGCTCTTCTGGAAGCGTCGAAGTGCGCCCGAAGACCAGGGATTCGAAGTGGCGGCTGTCCTCTGCGGGCCTAACCGGGCAGGTCGTCTTCCTCTACCGGTTCGGCTATGCCGATATCGACCAAATACTGAAGTCCGGTGTCGTTCTCCATCAGGTGGTCGATGGTGGAGTTGATGACTTGTTCCCACACCGTAACGCAGGACTCGTCTTCCTGCTCGACAATCACGCGGTGGATTCCTTCCCGAACAAGGTACGTAATCTCTTCGTTCTGGGTGTACTCAACAACAGACGGCGGGATCTCCGCTTTCTGCGCCCATACGACCGTCGGCGGTGGCGCTCCACCCCATAGCGCGAACTGTTCGCCGGCCCATTCCCGCCAATACCGCGAACCGAAGTCGATAAGTTCAACGCCCTGGTCTCCGAGGTCGGCCTCAATCCACACGTAGTACATGTGGTCCTCGACGTTTTCGACGTGCGCCTCCAGGCCGAAAGGAACGCCGCCGCATCGCACCTCAATCGAGCCCGCCACCGGTTCCGCGTTCACGCCCGTCAGGTGCTTCAGCAAAAAGCAGCCGATGGTATTAATCGGACCGATATGGGTAATCGACGGCGTCATAGCCTCCGAAAGCGAAGCATGCAAGGCGTCGGCAATTATCTTCCGAATGTCCCCTCGCGGCCACTGCAAATCCATCGGCTCCCTCCCTCGGTTTCGTCTCGTGAAACAGAGGATAGCAAACGGCGACAGCGGTTTGAACCCTGATGCTCGGACGCCAAAAGGGCAACGTCCCGTTCCACCGTCTACACGGCGAAACGGGACGTCAAGGGGAACATATATCCTAAACGACTGGGTCGAGAACCGGCTATGCCTTGCTCTGCGAATCGCCAGTCTGCTTGGGCAAAAACTGCTCCACCGCTTCATCAAGCCCATCCAGGGGATGACCGTGCCAGACGATCTTTCCTTCGGGACTCACAATGAACGCGTGAGGGATACCGTCTTCTCCAAACGCATCCATATAGGCCGCAGTGGTCTCGCCATCCTTGTCCACGGCCACGACGTAATCCATCTTGTCGCCTTGCGCTTCCACGAACGGTTTCACATCCGAGGCTTCTTCCGAGGTCACGCCTATGACCACCAAACCCTTGTCTTTGTATTTCTTCTGCAATTCCGTCAGATGCGGGATACTCTCACGGCACGGCGGGCACCACGTCGCCCAGAACTCCACCACATACGCCGTCTTGCCCTTGCCATCGGCCAAAACCACCGGTCCACCCTTGGCCCACTCTTGAATCGACAGAGCCGGCGCGGGGTCGCCTAACTTGCCTTGCCCTGCTTCGGCGTCCGCAAGTCGTACGGCGGCGGTCAAGCCCACTGCGCCCATGCACAGTAACGCCAACAACGGAAACGGTCGAATCGCAAACATCTTGTCCTCTATCTTCCTTCGGGTTACCGTGCGCTGGATGCACGTATCCATCCAACTTACCCGTGATTAGCTTCCTTAATCCCCGATTCCATGCATAGGTTCCATGTGCGCCACGGCGACGCCTCGGGAATGCTCGGCCTATTGGACGGCCGCCTTGCTTTGTCTATTCACAAACGATTCAAATCCATATCACTATTCCCCAGCGCACCCAAAGGTATCCGGCCACGCCTTTCGATTTTCGCATTTCAGGGCTCCGCCTGGGGATCGCCTCTGGACCGAGTCCTTGCGTTGATTCCCGGTCACGCGCATGCAACACTGACGCAACGAACAGAAGGGGCGGAATCATGGCAGTAGCATCAATCGTGTTGTTCAGCGTGTTGACGGCCGGCGACGCGTATGTCACCGGACCCGTGAAGTCCGTGGCGGAGGGCTTTAAGTTCACCGAGGGGCCGTTGTGGCTGCCCAGCAATGAACTCATCTTCAGCGACATCCCCGCCGACACGATCTACAAAATCGACAAGACCGTGTTTCGTAAACCCAGCGGCGAATCGAATGGGCTCGCCATGGACGGCGAGGGACGTCTCATTGCTTGCGAGCATGGGAACCGTCGTGTTTCCCGAACGGAGAAGGACGGCGCCATAACGGTTCTTGCCGAAACCTACGGCGGCAAGAAACTGAACTCCCCGAACGACGCCGTCGTCCGTTCAGATGGCACCATTTTCTTCACCGACCCGCCCTACGGCGTCAGCGAAGACAAGCGAGAACTTGCATTTCAAGCCGTATTCGCCGTCCTCAAAGACGGCACGCTGAAAATGCTGGGAGATGACTTCGTCAAACCCAACGGAATCGGACTATCGCCAGACGAGAAGACCTTATATGTCGCCGACACGGAGGGCAAGAACATACGCGCTTTCGATATCGCGCCCGACGTCTCGCTCACCAACGGCCGTGTCTTCTGCGAGTTGCCCGAGCCCGATGGCATGGCAATTGACACAAAGGGGTTTGTGTGGTGCACCGCCGGTGACGGGGTCCGGGTGTACTCGCCAGACGGGAAACTCGTCCACACGGTCGTCACACCACAAGCTCCAGCCAACTGCTGCTTCGGCGACCCCGACCGGATGACCCTCTACATTACTGCGCGCACCGCCGTGTACAGCGTCCGCGTGGTTACTCCAGGCTTGCGAATCGGGCCAAAGTGACCGCGTCATAGTCGGCTTCCCGGGCTATGGCCGGTTGGAGTCCGCCGCGTCGAGTTGGCCCCGTTACGTCCAATTATCCTTGCGTTCTTACCGAGCATGCCCTATCATATATCTGATATTATATTCAGGGTTTCGTCATGCTCGACCCCATAAAACCCATCAAAGGCCGTGGCGCAACGCAGTATCTTCAAAACCGCTTCGACCAAATCGCCTATGTACGAGATCCGGACGCGGATGACTCAGAAGAACCGCTACCGCGCACGCAGTTTCTGCGCGACACTTCGAAGTCCGTCATCGCCAGAAACGACAGCCCGGATGTGCCCCACGATGCAACGCTGAATCCATATCGGGGATGCGAACATGGCTGCATCTACTGTTACGCACGGCCTACGCATGAATACCTCGGGTTCTCGCCGGGACTCGACTTTGAAACCAAGATCATGGTGAAGGAAGACGCGCCGGAATTGCTGCGGGAGACCTTCATGAAGACGAGTTGGACGCCCCAGCCTGTCGGTCTATCCGGCGTGACGGATCCGTACCAACCCATCGAACGAAAACTGCGGCTTACGCGCCGCTGCCTGGAGGTTTTTGCCGAATTTCGCAACCCCGTCAGCATTGTCACGAAGAACCGGTTGATCACACGCGACATCGACGTCCTGTCCGAACTGGCGCGACACAACGCAGTGATGGTTATGGTTTCCGTAACGACATTGGACGTTTCACTCAACCGCATCATGGAGCCACGGACCTCGCTTCCTCAGCAACGGCTCGATGCGATTGCCGCCCTCGCCAACGCCCGGATACCGGTCGGCGTACTGATGGCGCCTATCGTCCCAGGCTTGACCGACGAGGAAATCCCGCGAGTCTTAAAAGCGGCCGCAACCGCGGGCGCGCGCTGGGCCGGCTATATTGCCCTGAAACTGCCCATGGCCGTGGCGCCCTTGTTCGAAGCGTGGTTGACGGAGCACTTGCCGCTGAAGAAGGAAAAAATTCTGAATCGTATTCGCTCCATACGCGGGGGGAAATTGCACGATTCGCGTTTTGGGTCGCGCATGCGGGGAGAAGGATTTCACGCCGATCATATTGAACAATTCTGGAGAATTTCGTGCGGTAAAGCGGGGCTGAACCAGGATCGCTTTGAATTGTCGGCTTCAGCCTTTCGCAGGCCTCCTGCCAACGGCCAATTGGCACTGTTCGAATAACTACTACGTGTCCGCTCCAACCAACTTCCTAAACACCGGATCGTCACGCATCGAATCCAGGTCAGGGTCCTTCCGAGCCTGTTCCAGATAGGCATCGTCAAAGGTGATGGCGCACAACAAGAGTGGCACGACTTCGTCGCGGCGTCCGCGCAGACAAGCTAAACAGGCAAGGTTGAAAAACGGGGCAGGATGATCGGGCTCGGAGACAATTGCTTTTCGGTATGCGGCCTCCGCTTCATCGAAACGCCCAAGCGCGACCAGCACGTTGCCATAGTTATTGTTTGCGGCAATGCTGTCCGGATCGAGTTCCAGTGACTTCCGCGCTTCTGTCTCAGCTTCGTTATAGCGTCCCGTCAAGCGCAGAAGAATGGCCAGATCGTTGTGAGCGCGGCTCCAACTCGGATCCAGTTCCACCGCTTTGCGAAACGCGACTTCCGCTTCGTCCATACGGCCCAGCGTCTGAAGCAAAATTCCAAGCGCGCTGTGTCCCCAATTCCAATCCGGCCGCAAATCGATAGCCCTGCGATACGCAGCCTCGGCTTCCTCATAGTGCTGCTGACCGCTTAAGCGAAGGCCAAGCGCATAATACGCCTCCGCGGTCTCCAGGTCCCCGCTCTCGGCTAGACCTGCAACGGCTTCCACGAGCGAACGCGTGTTGTCGCGGCGTGCCTGCGGATCTTTGTCGATGCACGCCTTCATCGTCTCGACAACCATGTCCGTCTGTTGCCGCGAAAGCGAACCAACAAGCGACTGAATGGGCGTGTTGAGCGCCTCAAGTTCGGGGGCTGGCGCGCGCACCTCTCGAACAGTCACAACAATGCCCGCGACAAGCACGGCAATGCCCGTGATGCTCCATATCACGCTCTGATGTTTCATTCGGAAGCGCGCCGAGTACTTTCTGCCGCTATCGCAGCGAATCGTCCATGTATAATACGACCTAGCCCGTGAAGCGTGGGGCGAAGCGGGGCAATCATAACAAATGGGGGAAAGGGAACCCACGATGAAATTCGAAACCGAATACCTTTGGTTCAACACGAAGAAACACCGCGAGTACATCAACATTACCGAGCAGGTCGAGCAGACCGTGCGAAAGAGCGGCATCCAGGAAGGCATGGCCTTGGTGAGCGCCATGCACATCACCGCGGGAGTCTACGTCAACGACGCAGAATCGGGCTTGATTGCGGATATCGACGAATGGCTGGAGTCGCTTGCTCCGTTTAAAGAAGACTACCGGCATCACCGCACCGGCGAAACGAATGGAGACGCACACCTCAAGAGCTTGATTATTCACCACGAGGTCATCGTACCCGTCACGAATGGCCGTCTGGATTTGGGTCCGTGGCAACAGGTTTACTATGCCGAGTTCGACGGGCAACGCCGCAAACGCCTCGTGATCAAGGTGATGGGAGAGTAATATCCGGTTTTCCCAGCGAGGACCGCAAAGCGCCGATAAGGTCCTTCATGGCAAACGGCTTCTGTAAAAACGCGGAGAATCCTTTGCCTGCAAATCGGCTTTCGACTTCTTGCTCATTGAAACCGCTGATCAAGATAATCGGCGTATCGGCCCGAATATCGCGCATCGCCTGAAGCGCTGTTTCACCGTCCATGCGCGGCATCGTAAGGTCCAGCAAGACGCACACAATTTTGCCTGAGTCTGCTTTGAACCGTTCGACGCCATCCAATCCATCTTCCGCATGAATGACTTCGAAGCCAAGCTTCGATACCATGCGGCCGGTCACGAGCCGGACCACCTCCTCATCGTCAACTACAAGAATGGTCCCGGCCCCGCTCCACGCGGAAGCCGGTTCGGTTGCACTTGGCGTAGCGACTGAGGGTTCCTCACAAATCGGAAACAGAATGGCAAACGTGCTGCCTTTCCCGGCTTCGCTATACACCTTCAGCGAACCTTTGTGTCCGCGCACGATCCCAAGCACGGCCGCCAAACCCAGGCCCCGGCCCGTGAACTTGGTTGTAAAGAATGGCTCGAAAATCCGCGCTTTCGTTTCCTCGTCCATCCCACATCCCGTGTCCGTGACTTCCACGTACACATAGGTTCCCGCTGCTACCGGATCGCATAGGAATCCGGACAAGAACACCTGCGCGTCGTACTCGATGACCCCTGTCGATACGGCTATGGCTCCGGACTGGTCTCCCAATGCGTCGCTGGCATTGGTAATGAGATTCATGATGACTTGTCGAATTTGCGTCGTATCCGCGCACACCATCGGCAACGGGTTGGTTAGGTTGAACCGAAGTACTGCCTTCTTGGATATGGAGACCTCCAATAGATGGCTCATCTCATGAATGATATCGTTCAGACAGACCGGCTCCACGACAAATCGGCCTTTGCCGGAATAGGCAAGCATCTGACGACTCAGGTCCGAGGCTCGTTGCGCCGCCTTGACGACGTCTTCCACGTATATCCGCGCCGACGCGTTCAGGGGCAAATCGGACAGCGCCATTTCGGCGTTGCCCATAATTCCAACCAGCAGGTTGTTAAAGTCGTGTGCGATTCCCCCGGCAAGTACACCCAGGCTTTCCAGTTTCTGCGAGTGCTGAATCTGCGCTTCAAGCTTGCGACGCTCAATCTCCGCCTCTTTGCGCTCCGTAATATCGCGAACTGTTACTACAAACTGCGCCCCCTCCTGGTCACTTCTGAATACGCTCGCACGTCCAAGCAGCCATCTGCGTTCGCCTGATGGCGTAGGCGCGCTCACCTCCACGTCCACCGATTGGTCTGTCGCCGCGGCTCTTGCCAACGCCGCCCGGACAACTCGCGCATCGTCTTCGTCTAAGAACTCGAAAACGTTGTGACCGACCAGCGCCATATCCCGAAATTCGGAATTTGGCTGATTCGCAAACTGAACCAAACCGTCAGAGTTACAGAGAATCACACGGTCTGGGAAATTGTGTACCAGTGTCCGCCATTTGGCTTCCGACTCACTCAACGCTTCTTCGGCGCGGCGCCTCTCCGAGATGTCATTTAGAATAACTGCAAATTGACCCTGACTCGGGGAGTACGCCGTAGTCTGGAAATGGCGATTTACTTCCTTGCTATAGCGCTCGAAATGGCAAGCTTCGCCAGTCAGAGCTACCTTCCCGAAAATCTCGATCCATTCGGGGTCTATACCGGGAAATAGTTCGCGAACTCGCTTACCTTCAACTTCTGCTGCGCGCAATCCTGTTATCCGCTCGTAGGCGGGATTGACTTCCAAGATACGATAGTCGCATGGACGGCCTCGCTCGTCACAGATAATATCGTGCAATGCAAACCCGTCAAGCATGTCGTTGAAAAGATGCCGGTACCTCTTCTCGCTATCGGTAAGCAGGGTCTCCACCTGCGAACGCTGAAGCCCCGTCATTAGCACGTCGCCCAGCACGGCAAATGGCGCGACTTGCGATTCATCAATTCTCGCGGGCTCTCGCCGCCATATGAACCGGACGCATCCGGTCAGCCTGCCCTCGGTTCGAATGGGGATCCACAACACCGACTTCACGTTCTCAGCCATCAACTCCGTTCGCTCTCTCGCGGCCGTTGGGGGCAAGTCTGCGACGTCCCTGAAGAACAGCCAATTGGCCGTACGGGACTGCTCCGAAAGCCACGGATAATCCGCCATGGTGAACGTTGTCGAAACTGAGGATAGCTCTCTTTCCGCAGGATCGTTCCATGCATGCGAACGAAGAAACACGTTCTTGCCTTCTCCCGCGTGCACAAGCAACGCATGATCGGCATTCAAAAACGTGGCGGTTCGGCGCAGGGCATCCGTAATGCTCGCGTCTATGCGCTTGTGAGACAAGGACAGAAGAGTGCGGGCGACACCCGATACAAGGACCTCCGCCTCAATACGCGTTTGCAGCGCATCTTCCGCCTCCTTGATTGCCGTGACGTCCCTCGCCAAGACGAAAACCCTGTCGCCTTCGCATTTCACAACAATGCCATGGCAATAGCGGCGGCGGCCATCGAGTTCAAAATCGTAATCGAGTGTCTCGGCTTCTCCCGTCTGCAAGACGCGTCTTAAGCGCGACTCGAAGAGAGCGTACAGATTCTTCGACAACACGTTCTTCGCCTGCTTGCCCACAAATCGTTCTGCCGATATCAAGGCGCTCAGCGGTCCATTGGCGTGCACGTCCACGAAGTATCCCGAAGTATCTAAAACAAATATCAGATCCGGAACCGCGCTCAACATGGCCCGGTTCCGCGACTCGCTTTGACGCAACGCTTCTTCCATAGCCCGACGTTGAGTCACGTCGCGCCCGATTCCAAGGATTAGATCCTGCCCCCGTAACCGAATCGGATGAGCGTGGAACTCGATTGTGAGGGGTTTTCCAGACTTGTGGCGAATGGTGACTTCCCGCATGAACGATTCGCCTTTCTCGAGGTCCAGGTGAGCCACTTCGTCCAGCATGGCGAGCGTGTCTTGTTCGAAAACGCCCAACTCCAGCACGTTGCGCCCAATCATTTCCTCTCGCGAGTAACCCAGCAGGGCTTCGGTGGCGCGGTTACAGTCCACATATACGCCGTTTCGCGTATTCAACGTGGTCGCATCGGGCGCATATTCAAAGACAATTCGGAACCGCTCTTCGCTCTCGCGCAACACGTCCTCGGCAACCTTCCGCTTATCGATATCATGGTGCTCGAAGACTATCCCGCTAACACGTCCCTCCGGGTCTTTCAGCGCAGAGACCGAGGTCCACAGCCAAACATAGTGTCCTTTGGCGTGCCGGAATCGGGCTTCGCCGCTCGTCTGCTTATTCGCACTGGCAGCGGCCAAGATTGCGTCCCTAATCAGGTGAGCGTCGTCGGGGTGAGCGAACTCCAGAACGGATTTCCCAACCAAATCCGCGTCGTCGTACCCCAAAACGTGCTTGTGGGCCGGATTTACGTAACGGATGAGTCCGTCAGCACTCGTTGCACTGACCAAATTGCTCACCGCGCCTAAAATTGCGCGCATCAAGGTGTCGTCGGCGGATGAGGCTACTGGATGGCTAGAAGGCGCGACCCTCTGGCTAGAAGAGTCCGGTTCCGAGCGTTCGACTCGTTTCGAAACCGGGCGCCGCGCCAGTAAGATTCCCAGCGCCATTCCCAATATCAGGGCCCCAACTGCACCCGGAATAGCAATTGTGTCAAACGCCATTAATTGGCCACCCCAAACTGCATTCTCCGGTTATGGCCGCCTCACGTTCTCAGGCGCCACACCATCTCGTACGGCGGATACAGCACTTAACTCTGCCCGGACGAATTATACCTCACCTTTGCCTTATTCGCCTGTAAGCGCCTCCCTTGCCCATGTGGAGCGAATTGACTGCTCGCCCCCTTAAGCAAGACATGGCACGGGTGCCCGTAGTAGAATCATCCTGCCCTGGGATAACGAACGGTCGGCATCGTTTTATGCCAATGGTCTCACACGGCCACGTATGCAAGGAGTTTCCAATGACATGCAGTTTTAGCCCTCCTGTCCGCACCTTGATGGGACCCGGTCCCTCGGATGTGCATCCCCGAGTGCTGGGTGCCATGGCGCGCCCGACCATCGGACACCTCGATCCCGAGTTCATTCGTATGATGGACGAAGTCAAGAGCTTGCTACAGTATGCTTTCCAAACCAAGAATGAAGTGACCTTCCCCGTTTCCGCACCAGGGTCAGCCGGCATGGAATGCTGTTTCGTCAACCTGGTGGAACCGGGCGATAAGGTTATCGTGTGCCAGAACGGTGTTTTTGGCGGCCGCATGAAAGAAAACGTCGAACGGTGCGGCGGCACGGCGATTATGGTTCTCGATGATTGGGGCAAAGCCGTAGACCCCGGAAAAGTCGAAGCGGCCCTGAAAGCCAACCCCGACGCAAAGATCGTCGCCTTCGTGCATGCAGAAACCTCCACGGGAGCACAGTCCGACGCGAAAACACTTGTGACGCTTGCCCACGCCCACAATTGCCTTACCATCGTCGACACTGTGACATCCTTGGGTGGCACACCCGTAAAGGTCGATGAATGGGGTATCGACGCAATTTACTCCGGTACGCAAAAATGCCTCTCTTGCCCCCCTGGCCTTTCGCCGGTCAGCTTCAATGAACGCGCGGC
>JAIBAQ010000138.1 GCA_019695095.1 Candidatus Hydrogenedentota bacterium | reverse complement strand
TTCTGCTGACCAGATGCGGATGGTCCTCGTGATGAGAATGCATATCCCAGGACTCCCTCAGTTACATGCCTTGCAGTGGCGGCGGTAGTAAACAGGATGCGGCTGTGGGAGTCAAGGGGAAAGAGACCGCAGGGGAAAGAGACTGCAGCGCGCTTTGAGTGGAGCCTGATGCGTCCGTACGTGTTCTGTGTCATAATGACGCGTTACATATTGCGGCTGTGTTGTCTTTTGGGCGGCGGGAGAATTCAGATGGACTCATTGAGAACGCTTCTGCGAGAAGCTGAAGCGATCCGAAAGAAATACTCTGAGGCTCAGGAGGGTGGAGAAAAGGAGCGTCTTCGGGAGAGATACAAACAAATCGATGAGACGATACATAGACTCCAAGCGGTCTCTCCTTCAGTAACGTCAGTCCATTCCATCAAGTCGAACAAGAAACCGCGGAGTGAAGAAGGAATATCGGAATCGGCTGCGGTCGATCTTGTCCAGCTCTGCGAGACTGTAACGCAAGATGGAAGTCTTTCAGATGAGGAAATCGAGCAACTCAGAAGGTGGGTAATTGACCACAGATCGATTGGCAGTCCGCAGATTGCATTTCTGCACGACGTGATTGAAGTTGTTGTGGCTGATGGGAAAATAACTGCAGAAGAGAGGAAACAAGTATACAAGGCTATCGAGCAAGTCCTCCCCGTCGAGCTCCGCAAATATGTCGCGCAGAGGCGAAGAATGGCCGATGCACTGGAAAAAGAACGAGTTCGTGAGGAAAGAGACGCCGAGAGAGAAAAGGCCCGCCTTGCCAAAGAACTTGGAAGTCCTCTCTACGTAATCGATTTCATGGTGGCGGGAGTACGCTATGAAGGTCGGGAACGCGTCGTGAGGCATTATGTTCGCGATGGAGATTGTGTGTATTTGGCGCGCGACAGAAAGAACAAGTTTAGTCCAAATGCGATTGAAGTGAGAACTCAGTTGGGCCTATGCATAGGGTATGTCCCCGAAGAATATGCTGAAGAAGTCGCTCCGGTTTTGGACTTGGGATACCCGCAAAGGGCGTTCGTTAAGAAGATACTAACCGGAGCGAAGGTGCCAATTCCGGTTGTCGTAGCAGAGATATTCAATTTTAATGCCCCCGTGGACAATCTGATCTTGGAGAAGGACATTCCCGCAAAGATCGCCAGAATTCCTAAGCGGGGAGGTTGTTCCTCTTTTGTGCTTCTTGTGACTTTTGCGGCCCTTGCCGTATGGCAACTTCTGCGGTGAACAAGAGCTTCTTCACAAGCCAGAAAATCGTGGTTCAGAGACACCCTATGCGGAAAACAAACTTCGATCTCTATTTGGAAGACGCGTTAAAGAACCCGCTCTTCGCTCGACACTTTCACGAAGCGGATGATGAGTGGAGATCTATGCTCGAAATGCTGAGTGGCGAGACTTGCCAAGACGAAAAGACCCACAACACAAATTCGCCGAGTGAAACCGGACCACGGTCCGATTCCACCCGGCGTTGATTGTTCCAATTACTCCAACACGGCTCCCGTGTTGGCGCTGGTGACCATGCGCTGGTAGCGCTTGAGCCAGCCCGAGAGTTTGCGGTCGGGTGCGGGCCCGGCCTCTTTACGGCGCGCTTCGAGTTCGGCGTCGGAGAGTTTGACGTTCAGTTTCCGCGCGGGGATGTCGATCTCGATGATGTCGCCGCTGCGGATCAGGCCGATGGGCCCGCCGTCGGCTGCTTCGGGGCTGACGTGGCCGATGCACGCGCCGCGCGTGCCGCCGGAGAACCGGCCGTCGGTGATGAGGCTGACCGACTTGCCAAGACCTTTGCCCATGACGGCAGACGTGGGGGAGAGCATCTCACGCATACCGGGACCACCCTTGGGTCCTTCATAACGGATGACTACTACGTGACCTTCCTTCACTTCGCCCAAGAGGATGCCCTTCATCGCGGCCTCTTCGCATTCGTACACGATCGCTTCGCCGGTGTGGCGCAGGATGGCCGGGTCCACACCCGCCTCCTTCACGACAGCGCCCGCGGGTGCGAGGTTGCCGAACAAAATGGCGAGACCGCCGCTCTTGTTGTACGCGTTCTCAAGCGGGCGAATCACTTCAGGGTTCGTAATCTTCGCGCCCTCGATGTTTTCGCCGAGCGTCTTGAGCGTCACGGTCGGGCAATCGAGATGCAGCGCGCCGGGCTTCTTCGAGAGTTCCGCGAGGATCGCGCTGATGCCGCCCGCGGCTTCCACATCTTGAATGTGCCACGAACTGGAGGGCGACACTTTGCAGATGTTCGGTACGCGCGCGGACACTTCGTTGAGGCGTTCCAGCGGATATTCGACGCCTGCCTCGCGCGCGATGGCAAGCGTGTGCAGCACGGTGTTTGTCGAACCGCCCATGGCCATGTCGAGCGCCAGCGCGTTGTCAATGGATTTCAAATTCACGATGTCGCGCGGCTTCAGGCCCGCTTCAATAAGCTTCAACACTTGCTTCGCGGCCTCTTTCACGAGTTCGCGCCGCGTGCCCTGCGTGGCGAGAAGCGTACCGTTGCCGGGGAGCGCAATGCCGAGCGCCTCACACAGGCAATTCATCGAGTTCGCGGTGAACATCCCCGAACATGATCCGCAGGTCGGACACGCATTGCGCTCAAGGTCCTGCAACTGGTCGTCGTTGATTTCGCCCTTCTGATAGGCGCCCACGCCCTCGAACACGCTGATCAGATCGACCGTCTTGCCGTCCTTCGTCTTGCCCGCTTCCATCGGCCCGCCCGAAACGAAGATAGTCGGGATGTTGCAGCGCATCGCACCCATGATCATGCCCGGGACGATCTTGTCGCAATTCGGAATACAGATAAGCCCATCGAACTGATGCGCGTTGACCACCGTCTCTACGCAATCCGCGATGAGTTCCCGCGACGGCAGGCTGTATTTCATGCCGGAATGCCCCATCGCAATACCGTCATCCACGCCAATGGTGTTGAATTCAAAGGGAATGCCGCCCGCCTCGCGCACGGCTTCTTTCGCCATGCGGCCAAGCTCGTCCAGGTGCACGTGCCCGGGAATGATCTCGATGAAACTATTGCAGATGCCGATAAACGGCTTCTTGAAATCTTCCGGCGACTTGATTTGCCCCGTTGCCCACAACAACGAACGGTGCGGCGCCCGCTCAAGACCTACTTTTACTGTATCGCTTCTCATTGATGCTCCCATTTCTTACCGCGGCATTCCGCAGCCGAGTCGAGTTATCCGGGCATTTTACCCCTCCCGGACGGGCCTGTCCACCAAACGGCTATCCCAGAGAATCAACCAGTTCCAGGAATGGTTGCAGGTACTCTTCCGAGGTCTTGTTGGGTTTGGGGGGCCTGATGGGTGGAGCGCTATCGCGTAGAGTGCTCGATTCGGCAAGACGTTTGGCCATGAAGTAGAGCTCCGATCGTATCGTCTCTTCGCCGACGTCACTTTGGGTCAGCTCATCAAGCTCGCGCCAGTACGATTCAATCAAAAAGAGCAGCGCTGGCCAGTCCACCCATCGGATTGAGTTGGGGAGGGGCATAATCACGTTCTTCAATTCCTGCGACGAAAGATAGAACCGCCGTTCACGGCCTACTTTTGACGACTCGACGTAGCCAGAGCATTCGAGGTCAACAAGTGTGTCGTGAATAGTCTTTTGAAAATAGTGCGTTCGTCGAGCGATTTCGCGTGAGTTTCCATGTTGATTTAGAAGGAGGTACAAGACAATTTCGGAGCGCGCATTCACGCCCAGAAGTGCGCGCAGCTTCAACAAGAGTGACCCTGCGGTATCCGGCGAAAATAGGCTACTCATACGTCGCAATTGCACTGGATGTCGCCGAAGACCGTGCGCGAGGAAATCCGGATCGCACTTGCCGCGCAATGGCATTGGCCGTCCGTCTGGCAAGAGAAAGAAGGGTTGCTCTGTTACATGGCTCTCCGGCTCTCGAGTCAGCAGCTTCCACTTCGCATTCGGAACCGCACGAAGTAAGGCGCGCGCAGAAGCACTCATTGCACTACGGACCGCAGGATTGGCGTCTACGAGGATGTTTTTCATGCGCTGCACGTTCACGAATCGGACATGAATAGACAGCCAATCCAACACTTCATCGAACAAACGCGCATCGTAGCGTCCGAAAGCGCACGTGAAGGCAAATAGCGCTTCGGGATCCACGTAACCACCTTTGCCCCGGTGTGTGTGGCCAGCAACGCCAACCGCCGGCCATTGTCCCCAGAGGAAAGCAATTACACCTTCGAGTGCCTGATCTCTAGAGCGCTTCAGCAGCTTTTGCATGGCCGATTTCGTCGAGAAGACGTTTGAGCGTTTCTCGAAACCCTTGCGATACATCGTGTGTCATTGACCAACGCGCAGATGCTTCAAGCTCATCATCCGAAGGGTGCAGCGCGATCAAATCGGCGATGTGATATCCACCTCGGTCTACCGACGCATACAGCTTCAGGTGAATTTGATCGAGCCGGTCTATGAACCCCACCGAGAGGTTCGGGCCAAGCCGTTTCACCTTGAGTCGCTTATCCAGTCCGGTAGGGAGCCCCATCCTGAAGAGCCCGCCATCGCTGCGACTGGGACGGTTGTTCAGCCATTCTTCTGGCAGTCCTAGGATCTCACGCACCTCGTCGGCCGCGGCAAGCAGGGGGGCGGGAAGCGGATCGGGGTCAAGCAACGTTCCGTCTTCTGACATCAATGCGATGATGTCGACATCGCGCGTCGTTCGGGCTATCAGTCCCGTAGCCAGAAGAGATGCTCCTCCGCACACAACCAACCCTACTGGGGAGGCCTGCCTGAGTCGAAGCCGTCCCTCCAGCAATGCGAACGCTTGATCGAGTTTGGAAGCATCGAATTCGGTAATCATACATGTAAACCACTTATTATGAGTGTTTTAAGTATATCATAATTCCGCGTCAATTTCATGCTTCCCGCAGGAATGAGCAGCGGCCGGGCGTGTGACGGGGGTGGAAGTCCTTAAACTACTCGTACTTCCCTGTGTCGATTTCGCGGGTTTGAATTCCGTCCGCGCTTATTCGAACGTGCATGAAGCCAATAGGAGCTTTCCCGGAATTCCAGCAGGCGGACCGCACGTTAAATGCGCGGGTGGAACCGACGACGTATTCGGCGGTGGCTTGATGGAGGTGGCCGAAGAACATGGTCGTCGGCTTCTTCTCGGTCACGAGCGCATTGAACCAACGCGAATCGTTGCGGCTGAGATACATGTTGCGGTCTTTTCCCTCGGGCTCTGGAGGAATGTGTGCGAAGAGAATCTTCTGTGTTTCCGGCATAGAGAGTTCTTGTTCGAGCCATTCGCATTGGCCTGAAGGTCTGATGTTCTCGGAACAGAGTTGACCGACGTGTTCGCCGCCCATGCCCGCGTCGCACATGCTGATGAATCGTACACCCTTGTGAACGAAACTGTAGTAATCGGATTCTTGCCCGTTCACATTGAAATCATCCGGAAACAACGCCCGAAGCGCCTTTCGCTTCATCGGGTCTGACTCATGATTGCCGGGAGTCGCATGAATAGGTATACCCACTTCGGGCAAACGAGGACCAAACGCGTCGACGTGGATATCGCCCAGCAGCAGGATGAAATCCGGCTTGCCTTGCTCTGGCAATTGCTTTATGGCGTCGATGGCGGCGAAGAACTTGTCCAGACCCGTTCCATACTTCTCCAGTCCTTTTGAGGGCGGTTCGCCACAATGGGGGTCGGCAATTGCGCAGAAGCAGAAGGGCTCCTGTCCCGCGGGAACTTCGGCTGCAGACGCGGTTTTCAGGTCGCCCAGAAGCACACCTGCTCCAATTCCCGCCGCTCGAACCAAGAACTGCCGCCTGTCCAGACTATGCATTTCGAGATCTCCAGCCTTCGTCAAAGGGACACCTCAGTTTTCTCGTAACGAAAAAGGCCCGGCGATGCGCCGCCGGGCCTCTCGACTCGTTAATTATGTACCTGAAGACTACGCTTTGCCCAACTCGTCGCGATGCGCCCAGACCTTTTCGAAGGCCTTCACGTACTTCTCGACCAGTTCAGGTTGATCGGAGGTCCAGTAAGGCAGATGGATCGCGGACTTGTTGGCCTCGTCGCAGCCCGGCACGGATCCTTCCGCGGGGAGCACGGGCATGTGTCTCCACCATTGAGATTCATTGAACACCGGATAGGTGTGAAGCAACGTCCACGAGACTTCTGCGACTTCGACGCCTTCCGCTTGCAGCGCCTTGACAGCCGTCGCGCGCGACATGCCCGCGGCCTTCTCATCGATGAACATGGTGTTCTTCGAATAGTACACGCGCTTCATTTCCGGCTTCGCCTGCTGCTCGATAAGCCCCGGAAGCTGGGTAATCCGGTCGTTGAGTTTGCGGATCTG
Source organism: Candidatus Hydrogenedentota bacterium (assembly GCA_019695095.1). Classification (NCBI taxonomy): domain Bacteria; kingdom Pseudomonadati; phylum Candidatus Hydrogenedentota; species Candidatus Hydrogenedentota bacterium. Next base: position 9,775 of record JAIBAQ010000138.1, on the reverse strand, counting down.
GGCGATGCCTTCGCTATTCATCTTGTCCAGTTTCTCAAGCTGGTGCTTGGCCAGAATCGCGGAAACCGGATGCATCCGCAGCTTGCTGCCGAATGCCGTGCCCTGATACTTGCGATACGCGCTTCCTTCCGGGAAAGACTTCGGAAGGTCATAGTTACCGTACGCGGTGGCCCGCTCGTAATCCGTCTGGTTCTTATAGATGGCTATTCCGCCTTCGATACTCGGCAGCGGTTTGCTCATTTGAAGGCTGAATCCGGCGATGCGGCCCCAATTGCCGATAAGCGTATCGCCGACCTTCGCGCCATGTGCGTGGCTGGCGTCTTCAACGACTTCGAGACCGTGTTCTTTCGCGAATGCGTCGATCGCCACCATGTCGCAGGGCATGCCATACCAATGGACCGGCATGATAGCGCGCGTCCGCGCGGTCAATTTGCGTTTGCAGTCTTCCACGTCGATGTTCAAGGTCTTGGGATCGACATCCACGAAAACCGGCACCAAATCGAAGAACCGCATCGGCACGACCGGGAACCACGTGCTGTAGTCCGCGACCAAGACTTCGCTGCCCGGAGGCAAGTCGAGCGCAAACCACATCGACGTGAGAGCGCTGGTGCCGTTGCAGTGGGCCTTGACGTAGGCGCAGCCGAAATGAGCCTTCCACGCGTCCTCAAACGCGGCAACCGGCGAATAGTCGGGATTCTTCAAGAGCTCGCTGACATCATGAATCTCGGCGTCTCCGTACAGTGGCCACTTGCTGGTGTTTGCCGGAGTGATGTCCACCGCCTTGGGACCGCCATTCAGCGCGAGAGTCTCCACCTTCGCCTGAGCGCTGGCGACCGACTTGGTCTTGGAGGCGCTTGCGAGATAGAGGCTGGCGCCCAAAGCGCCCGCCGTCTTCATGAATCCACGGCGTGTGCTCTTTGATTGAGTGTACTTCTCTGCCATGTCTTATACCCCCCAAATTGAAATTCGGGCTTCCCGGTTCCTAACCCTCAAACTGCATTGCCGTCTCCATGAGGCAACCTGTCCATTCTAGTCACCAACTTGCACGGACGCAACTGAGCAACGATGCAAATTACTCACCTGCAAGGCGTTGAGTCTATGGCACCAGGATATCCCGCTAACACTCTCTGTCGACGGATAACTGCCTCTGTTCTTGTCGCACATCTCCACGATACGTTGGCTACCGGATAGTCTCCTGTATGTTCGCAAGCAATCTAAATATGCCCCGCAGGGATATACTTCAGAAGGCGGATCTCATGCTTGCCTTGATTGGACGATTTCAGTCAGAAGCCGGATTTGTTCCTGTTGGAGGGCCAAAAGCTCTTTCCACTGTTGTTCGCGCATCTCATCGATCTTTCGATGCAGCTCAAGGATCTCAAGTTCCGCCTTGAGATTCACCTCGTAGTCATGCATAGCGTCCATCCGGTCCTTGGCCGCATGCCGGTTCTGCGACATCATGATCAAAGGAGCTTGGATAGCAGCCAGCATCGAAAGCACAAGATTAAGGAGAATATACGGGTAGGGATCGAAGTCTTCGCCGCTCTTGACCAGGATGAACGAGTTCAAAGCAATCCAGGACGTCATTACTACGGCAAAGCCAATGATAAAGGACCAGGAACCCCCAATTGCGGCTACCTGATCGGCGATGCGCTGGCCCAGCGTCAACTGTTCTCCAAATTCCGCAGTCGTATTGCGGCTGATGGGTTTTCTTTCCACGAGCCTGCTGACGACGTTTCGCTCAAGGGACGACAACTCTTCGAGGCCGACATTCAACAATCGGCTCGCAGCGTGCTTTAGAATGTCATTCATAGCGCCTCCCCGGTTGGGTATTGTGTGTAACTCCTTGCAGAAAAAGGTGTTTGTGGCATGCCATATACATCATACGGAGACGGGGGGTCTAAGCCAACTCGTGCCGACTTCTGCTCCGAGCCGCTCTTCTCGTCCTTTTCTCTAGCGCGCGACTGGGGTTTCGATGTAGAGTGGAAGGGTAACACGTCAGACTATCCAAGGGGGAAAAGTCATGAAGACGATGCCATCGCTTTCGGGTTGTATGAGTTGCGGGATCAGTCGAAGGGGGTTCCTTGCCGCGGGCTGTGCGGCGTGCGCCGGTGCAGTTGGCGTGTTGGCCGGAACCAAACCAGTCCGAGCGGCCGAGAACAAGGCGCGATTGAAAGTCGTCTATTCGTTGCACGCGGCCAAGCAGCCGGGACCGGATTGGCCCAATGTAGGGTTCGATTTCGTTCCCGTCATGGACCGCTTCAATGCCGAAATGGCGAAGGGCTGTCCCGAATTCGAGTTTGTTTCCACGCTCGCCACAGGAGAAGAACAGGCTAAGAAGATTCTAGAGGAAGATGCTGCGGCGCCCGTCGCGGGATACATCGTGTTTCAGATGAACGCCTGGAACCGCGTTGTGCAGACGATTGCCACGTCAGGCAAGCCGGTGCTCTACGTCGATTTCCAGTTTGGCGGCAGCGGCGGCCACCTCGTATACATGTCTGCGTTCCTGCGTAACAAGACACCCAACGTAGGCTATGTAGCATCATCCAGAATCGACGACCTTATCGCGGCGGTCAAGTGCTTTAACATTGTGGCGAAGGGCGGCGCTGTCACCGACTTCGTGGCCGCGACTTCGAAAGCCCGCATTGAGGGTACACCCAAACCGGGCGACCTCACGTGCATATCCGATAAACTGGACGTGCTGGACATTGATCGGTGCATCCGGAAGATGAGGAAGTCCAAAATCCTCGCATTACGCGATCAAAAGAGTCAGGTTGCCGAGCCGTTCATGGGGATTCCCGTGCAATACGTAGCGTTCGCCGAACTCAACGAGGCATGGAAGAACGCCAGCAAAGACAAGTCTGCGGAAATCGCCGACCGTTGGCAGAAGTCGGCAAGCGCGGTGGTCGACGTGTCGCGCGAGACGTTGGAAACATCCGCGGCAATGTATCTCGCCGAGAAGGCCCTGTTGAAGAAATACAAAGCGAATGCCATCACGATCAATTGCCTGGGCGGATTCTATGGCGGGCACATCCACGCCTATCCGTGCTTGGGGTTCCATCAGTTGAACAACGAAGGGTTTGTGGGCGGCTGCGAATGCGATATCGCCTCCGCGGCGACCATGACCGCGTTTGGCCTGCTGACGCGTGGACGGCCTGGGTACATTTCCGATCCTGTCATTGACACGTCGAAGCGCCAGATCATCTACGCCCATTGCGTGGCATCCAATAAGGCGTTTGGTCCGCGCGGTCAAGCCAATCCATTTGAGATCTTGACGCACTCCGAAGATCGCCAAGGCGCGTCGGTGCGTTCTGTGATGCCGTTGGGTTACATGACCACCACATTGCAGGTCGCGTCCGGCCGCAAAGAGATTCTCATGCACCAGGGCAAGACCGTGGCGAATGACCCGGATGATCGGGCGTGTCGCACCAAAATTGCCGCGGAGCCCGTCGGTGATTTTGAGAAGCTTTATACGGAATGGGATCGCTGGGGTTGGCATCGCGTGACGTTCTACGGAGACATCAAAGAACCGGTCTACGCCCTGGCCGATGCCTTGGGGTACAAGGTGACGCTGGAAACGTAACGTACCGACATCCGAAGTTTGTACATTTTGAGAGGCTCTTGGTATGTGATTATCAAGAGTCTCTCGTCTGTTTATGGCCTACTTACGTTGTATCTCCAAATCTCTCAACGGTTTGCGCGTTTGAAGGAATCTTGAGGCAGGTCGTCAGTATTCATTGGGTACGGTGCAAAGACCGATACAGAGGAGCCCACAAGATGAACCGCCACATGCACCTTCGAAATGCCAGTGTCGCCATTGCTATGCTTGCGATTGCGTGCACCTCGGCAGTGGCACAGTCGAACTCGCACAAAAAACAAACGATGTCTCCGCAGGAGCGACTCGACTACAACCGGCAGAAGAACGCCGAGCTTAATGAGCGGAATCGCCAAGTGGGCCGCTACAGCCCCTATTTCAGCCGGGAAGCGGCGATGGAGGATTTCGAGCAGAAGCACCGTCCTGCGCCGGCTCCGGTTCCCAATCCCGGACCCTTTCCGCCGCCGCACGGACCTGGACAGCACTGCCATAGCCGCTATTGTTGCTGGATCGAAGGGCACTACGAGAGCTACGAGCGCGTCATCTGGGTGCCCGCGCATTGGGAAGAACGCTACGTTCCGCCCGTCTACGGATACCGTTGGGTTAACGGCATCCAGCGCGTGGTGATGTATCAGCAGGGTTACTACGACCGCGTTTGGGTCCCCGGATACAACACGACCCAACTCGAGAGTGTGTGGGTGCCGGGACATTGGAGCTGCGGATTCTAGCTAGAGACTTCTGATGGCGTATCGCATAGAAAGCGCTGCTGAAGTGTTGAACAGCACGAGCAACAAGCGAGGTGGCTTGCTTCACTCTCCGCAGAGGAGGTGAACCACCTCGTTCGCGATTTCGCTTACGGATCGGTCGTCTGTCCTGACTTGGTAGTCGGCGTATTGCCGGTACAACGGGATGCGGCCCTGGAGGATTTCTTCGACTTCATCCAGAAACGACTTCTTGCCCGTGAGCGATGGCCGGTCGGTTTGGTCTTTCAGGCGTTCCTTGATGGTCTCGATTTCGGCGGTGAGCCAGAAGACGCGGCCCGTAGCCTTGAGCTGTTCCATATTTTCGTGGCGGCGGATTACGCCGCCCCCCGTGTCGATGACGGCATTTTGGAGCATGCTGGCTTCCGTCGCCACGAGCGATTCGAGATCCCAAAAGGTCTCCCAGCCGTAATTGCGTACGATTTCAGGGATGGGCGAACCGGCCCGCTTCACAATCTCTTCGTCCATATGAAAAGCGGTGCGGTTGGTACACATGGCAATCAGGTCTGAGACACTGGATTTGCCGGTGCCTCGGAATCCTATGATGATGGCGTTAGGTTGCTGCATTTCTCTTCCCGGAAATCAGGGACAGACCCGCCTTCGCTACGCTCCGCTTGGGTCAGTCCCGATTTCCTTAGTTAACAATGTGGCAGGGTCGGTAAACCCTGCCACAACACGCGGTCTGTTAAGGAACCACGAAACCGTGGCTCTTTATTCTCGTTTCAAGCTTCTCTTTAGCTTTTTGCCCACAATGCCCGGTAACCGTAATGCATCATGAGTTGGTCAAGCAACACCATTGCCGTGAACGCTTCCGCCACTGGCCACACGCGGGCGACGATGGTCGGATCGCGGCGCGTGACTGCGGCCAGTTCCGCGTTCTCCATCGAAACTTTGTCGATCGTGTGCTGGGGTTTGGCAATCGTTGGCGTCGGCTTGACGATGAGCCGCGCGACGATAGGCTGGCCGGTTGTAAGACCGCCGGTAATTCCGCCCGCGCTGTTGGAGAGGAACTTTGCCTTACCGCCTTCCGCGCGTAGCTGGTCGTTCACTTCCGAACCGCGCAGATCCTTCACCGCGTACCCTGCTCCGATTTCGACGGCTTTGATCGTGCCGATGCTCATCATGCGGCCAAGCTCACCGTCCAATTTGTTGAAGACAGGTTCGCCCAATCCCGCGGGGACTCCCGTCGCGACGATTTCCACCACGCCCGCGCTCGAATCGCCCTCGTTGCGGATGGCGACAATCTTGTCGTACATGGCGTCGGCGGCGTCCAGGTCAGGGCAGTTCAAGAAGGGATGCACGCCGTATTGGGAACGCATGGCGGCTTCGTCGACGGGCGCGGCGTCGGCGCGAATGCGGATGAGCTCTCGCTCAAGCTGCGCCAACACGGCCATCTTTTCAAGGAAGCGCATGTCTTCCTTGAACCGCTGGTCGGTGAAGATCCATTTGTAGATGGGGTCGTTCAGGCGGCGGACTTCCTTGAAAGCGGCGACCTTCGCCTTGGCGACTTCGTGCGAGACTTCGGGCGCGCGAATGCCTGCCGCTTCCTTGACGTATCCAAACACGTCGATTCCCTGATCCTTGAGTATTCTCTTGGCGATGGCACCCGCCGCGACGATAGTCGAGGTATAGCGGCCGCTAAAGAATCCCGCGCCGATGGCGTCGTCCCACTGGCCGTACTTTTGATACGAGGCGTAGGAAGCGTGGCCCGGACGCGGCGTGCGATTCGTGACCTGGTATTGCTCGATGTGCTCGAAATGGCGGTCAAGGTTCGGAATGAGCACAACGAGGGGCGTACCGTTGGTGTAGCCGCCCGTTTCGAATCCGGGCATGGTATCGGCGGCGTTTACACCGCTGTAGATGACCGGAACGTCGGGCTCGCGGCGCGGCGAGGTCAGTTCCCCCTGCCCGGGTTTGCGCGTGAGCAGTTCGCGGTAGATTTCTTCTTCCGTGATGCGAAGTCCGGGTGGGACGCCCTGAATGTGGGCTGTCAATCCTTCCTGATAGGAGCCCCCCGCCACTGCCGTCTGAAACAAGGTTCCGTAGCTGCACCCAAGCATGACTCGACATCCTCCATTCGGTAGTGATCCCATTCCGAAACGCGGTGCGTTTCAGACGACTCTGTTCCTCAACCGGACTGTACCGTCCGTGCACTTCCGCCTAATCCGGTTAACGCGTCGACAAACCCCGGGTAAGTCACAGCCATCGCTTCCGCGCCGTGGATGGTGGTTTCGGCATCCAACTGCGTTCCCGCGATGGCCAGCGACATCACGACGCGATGATCGGCGTGACCGTCCACGTGGCCGCCCTGCAATGCGCTCTGCTTGATGATGAGACCGTCGGGCAACTCTTCGATGTTTGCGCCCAATCGTTGTAGTTCCTGACGCATCACCGCGATGCGATCCGTTTCCTTCAGACGCGCCTGCGGCACGTTGACGAGCCTTGTTTCGCCCCGCGCAAAACACCCCAATACGGCCATCATGGGCAAGGCGTCGGGCGTCGCATTAAGGTCGAACTCGCAACCGATGAGGTCGCCGCCTTCAACCAGAATTCCGTCTGCGTCGATGACCACGCGCGCGCCGAGCCGCCGGACATAATCGAGTACGGCGCGGTCGCCCTGCGTATCGTTCAGGTCCAGTCCCTGCACGCGGACGGCGTTGTTGCCAAGCGCGCCCGCCGCAATAAAGAACGTCGCCGTGGACCAGTCCGCCGGGATGGGCCGATTGACAGGCTGATACCGTTGACCGCCACGGACGTGGTAACGCAGGTCCTTTCCCGGCGTCGTGCCTTCTTGCTCGACCACAATGCCTTGTCTTCGAAGCCAGTCGAGTGTCATCTCGACGTAAGGCCCTTCGTTCAGAAGCGACACGTTAATGGTCGTATCGCCGTCGGCAAGAGGCGCCGCCATCAGAAGGCTGGTGAGATACTGACTCGATACGGCTTCCAAGGTCGTCTCGCCGCCGCGAATACGGCCCTCTACCACCATGGGCGGACAGCCGGTTCCGCGCGTGGACCATGCCTTTGCGCCAAGGTCTGTAAGCGATTTCGCGACGGGTCCACAAGGCCTCCGGCGAATCTGGCCGTCGCCGGTCAAGACGGCGGCCCCTTCGCGAAGCAAGGAGCAAGAGCCCATGGCGATGCGCATCGTGGTGCCGCTGTTGGCGACGTCGATGACGTTGTCGGGCGCCTTGGGCGCGCCGCCAAAACCGTGAACACGCCACTCGTCGGGGTCAGTCTCAATCGTTGCGCCAAGGGCGCGATAGGCCACGATGGAAGCGCGGGCATCCTCCGACTCGAGTGGGCGCTCAATCCGGCTGTCACCTTCGGCCAATGATGCAATCGCGACGGCGCGAATGGTGTGTGATTTGGAGCCGGGAATGACGACACTGCCACGCAACTGCGAGCGTTCGCAGGTTAGGTTTATGTGGCCGGTGTGTTCCACGCTCTGAAACCCCCTTGCAGACTGTTTCCCCCAGGAAAAAAGAAATGATAGCTGGAGCGCGCGGCGGCAGTCAAAAGCCCGGCAATTGGCCCAAAACCCGCTCGCGATGGGTTACTGCAGTCTGTGATTCCACCCTGGTTCGGTGGGGAGTAGCGACTGCACGGCGATTGTCCGGGAGATGCCCGCTTCATCGAGACGCTGGGAGAAGTTCAGTCCCGGCAACCGGTCAAAGCACTCAACCGTGATGCGATAGCGTTCGTCCCTCACTCGCTCTTCTCCGACCACGTTGATGGCATCGTACAACCGCTGGCGTTCCTTGCGCACTTCCGTGAAGAAGTCCTCCCAGAACCGCGCGCCATATTGCCGTTCGCACTGCCACAGAAGGTAGGCATGAATCCGATCGGCCTTGTTTGGCTCAATATCCGAAGGGAACACGTTACCCGCAGCCCGGTACCGCTCGAACGTCTCGGCCTGTACGCGTCGCGTATCATCAAGGCTCTGCCGGAGCACGGGGTTGTCCGCGACCTCCAGGGAAGCTTTCATGCCGATGCTCCACCCGGCCATTTCCCAACCGAAATTGGCCTTTGTGGCATCGACAAAATTATGCGCCATCTCTTCGATGTATCCGGAAACGTGCGGCACGGTACATTTCAGCCATTCTTCCTGTTTCTCTAAGGCTAGGTTTGGATATCCGTACCAGAGCGTACACTCGGAAGTGCTCCCTCTTGCATTGGGGTTACCCTCCGGAAAGTGATAAACGATAATCGTGTAAGTCGTGTCCACCCCGACAATACGGCGAAGCGCATCGTAGGCCCGCGCGAGATAGGGAATGACGATGTTTGCCTCTTTCTCGCGCGTACGCGGCGCAAACAGCCACACGTGATCACTCTTCAGAAGCAAGCCGGGCTCGCCGATGTTCTGACTGTACGATGCCTCATCCTTGAATGGCAGCGAAGGATTCACGGTTTGTGCTTCGCTCACCGAATCCATTGATACCGTATCCTCGTTTCGCGACTCCGATGAGGGCGGCGTGGGAGTCGGAACTACGATTTCGTCCAATTCGGGTATCGAGGTGAGCGCAATCCGCCGAAACTTAAGCCCATCTCCCGATATGCGGCGAAGCACGAGTGTGTTCTCGCCAGCGTTCTGCGGCAGTTCAAAGGTACTCGTCTGGTTGGGGGCGTTGTCCGCACCTTTGACTCTCGTGACTTCTCCAAGCGCATCGCCATTGAACTCAACCGCGAACGATTCATCGCCACTTCCGCCGGGGTTCCACACCACGTGTAACCAGTATTTGCCTGATTGGGGAAGGTCATAGATGAAGGTAACCGCTTTGACTTCGGGGGGACCGTCGATGACGTCACCAAGTCCGGAGGGGCAATACGAATTGGAGTGCCGAAGATCGACCGTGGCCTCGTTATCGCGCAGGTCAATCTTCTCGTTGGTTACGTCCAGTACGCCTTGCTCGTCAATATTCCAGAGCACGGCAGGCAGATTGCCGCCTCTGCCGCAACCGGCTGCGTACAACACGATGAGCACTGAGAGTGCGGCGAATGAAACCTTTCTTGGTCCCATACTTCAGGCCCCCCTGGGTTAGAGACAACTCGGCACGCCCCCCGTGTACTCATTTATTACGCGCCTGAACCTTCGTGGTTCATTGTCGGCTCGGTCCAACGCTCGTAGGATTCTAGTCCTTTTCCCATATATTAGGGTAAAGGCGTTGCACTGAATGCGTCACGACTGAAACGCTGTTGTGGACATGCCTCGCGAAACGAGGGACATGCGGGGTGTGGGAAACAAGAAATGCAGGAGGCCGCCAAAGATCGCGTCGCGGCCTCCTGCGCAGTGATAGTGGCTATTTCTTCGATCGCTTTTCGCGCTCTGCAATTCCCCATTCGATTGCTTGAGCATAGGGATCCGTGTCGGGTTGGGCCATAATGGGGGACTTGAGCGAACCCGTTTCCAGTATCGTTTTCAAGC
>JAIBAQ010000137.1 GCA_019695095.1 Candidatus Hydrogenedentota bacterium | reverse complement strand
CGCCCAACGCGCTCGTGACGTCCAAGCGCAAATGCGGCGTCGTTCCCTTGCTGAACGTATACCGGTGCACGCCAACGCGGGTCGTCGCCGTCATCTCTGCAAGTACGTCCGACAACTGCACCGCATAATATCCGGGGAATCCCGTTTCCTTCCGATGCGCAAACCGCGAGAATTCCGGCTCCTTCAATGCGCCGCGCGGCTTCGTCGCCGGAAACACACGAAAGATCCCACCTTCCAACGCGTCCGCCCCGACCAACCGCGTATGACTAAACCCAACGATCTTGTTGTCGCCGTAGAAGTAACCTGACGCGTTGTAGCCCGTCTCGTTCGTAATGATGGTCGCTGTATCCGGTCCCAACCGCACCATCCCAAACGGCACGCACGCCGCGGGCGTGTCGTACGCGCACACCCACGCGTACCCGCCGGTCCCGCTGAAGACGTTCACCTTCGACCCCAGCACCGTCGGCGTTATCGGCGTGCTGAGCGCCCCCGGCTTCTGCCACACGACGTGATAGTAATACCCCGCCACGCACAACAACGCGAGCGCCGGTATGCCGATAAGTGCCAGAAGCACCAAGCCCAACCACTTTAGGATTCGCTTCATTTCATGCCCCACGCGTTTGTGCCAACCAAGGTCCCCCAACCGTCCACGCACGGTGCTGGCATCATGACCCATTGGCAGGAGCGCGCGCCAAAAAGAATACATTCGCATTGAATTGGCTTTCCGAGTGCGAAAGCGCTCAAACCTCGCACACCGCTATCTGCCAAGACTCTGCAAGCCCCCGTTCTGCCAAAAGTTCCTTCAATTCTATCGATGCTGCCAACTCCGGCATATTGCGCAGCATAGCCCGTATATCATTGAGGTGCTTTTGTGAATGCCCCTCGCGAAAGTACTCGAGCTTACGCACAATGACGTATTCCGGCGGGGCAACGACAACGGTCTCTTCTCCGATTTGCACGCGCCGCGCGCGAGCCAGGCCCCACGCGTGGAGAGGGTCGTCGCCGCTGAGGTAGAGATCGGCTTTGAAGCCGGTTTCATGGTGGATGATGTTGAAATGCCCTCGCAATGCGCGCGCCGCTTCGACCGCGATCACTTCCTCGGGTGGACAATAGAACTCGGACAGCGGAAAGGCATCCACTACTCGCCCTGCATCCCCGCGCTTCACGAACACGATCATATCCACGTCGTTTGTGAGCCGCGGTTCCCCATAGAGAATTGCGGCCGTGCTGCCGCTGATCATGTGCGGTATGCCTGCCCCGTTCAGCCTCCTCGTAAAAAGGAGGAACAGATTAGTCGCCTGCATACAAAAACGCCTTCCGTACCGCCGCCTGCACTTGTTCTTCGGTCCAATCGGGATGTTGCATGCGAAAGCCTGCCGCCTTCAGCTCGCGAGCCGAATCGTAGAGGCGTTGGGCGGTCGCCAGCTTCTGCTCCGGCGTCATCGCGCGAATGATGTTCCAATACTCCGGATCGTCCATGGCGCTATTCTAATCCCTTGTCCATCTCGTCCATAGAGTCCATGCCGTCCACCTACCCCGGTATGATCTTCTTCTCCCGCAACCTGTCGAACAGACTGCAAAACATCTGCGCGTTGTCCACGGTCGCATCGAAGCCCAAGCGCCGCGCCTTCTCCATCGAAAAGACAACGTCCCAATCGATCACCATTGATTCGTCGAGGAATCGCGGCGACATCAATTCCCGGAGTTCGTACTTCTGTAACCCATGCTCGGCGACAAGTTCGCGCCAGAGAGTCTCTTTGCCCAGAAACTTTCGCTGCACGCTGAATCCGTCTTTCGTGTGCACGCACTCCATGCCAAAATACTCCGCGATGCGCGGCCACAGGTCGCACCAGCGAAACGTGTTTCCGTTGACCAGATTGAACACGTTGTCCGCGGCCGCCGGTTCAGTCGCCGACCAATGCATAACGCGTGCAAGAAGGTTGGCGCTGCTAGCTTCCCAAACACACGAATAGGCGCCTTCGCCGCCCGGAAACGCGAGCGGCTCGCCAAGCTTCTTCAACACGCTCGCATACACGGCGATGGCCGTGCCGAAATTGTGCGCGGCGCGCGACGTGAATCCGATGATGAACGACGGACGCGCCACGGACCACGTCCACGCTCGATTCTGCCGGTTCTTCAAATATCCCTCGATGTCGAAGTACCAGCTCGGTCCTGGATGCGGCGGATCGGTTTCCTCAAACGGTATCTTCCACGCGGGATACAGGTACGGACCAAGGTGCATGCCGTTGTAGCGTCCACCGGTAATGGTCGACACGTGCCGCAACGCATGAGGCGAACGTTCGAGCGTCTCCACCACATTGCGCAACATCGCGAGATTGCGCTTGTCCGGGTCGTAGAGTCCCGCGGCCTTCGCGATGGGCGTGTAGTAAATGCGATCCGACACGCGGCCCAATCCTGCAACGAGCGGCACAAACGGTCTCGACAAGTTCAACATGGTCTTCATCGCGCGCACGTTCGTAGGCTTCTGCTTGCTATCGTTGGGCCACGGCAAGCGATACTCGGCGGCATGGAACAAATGCGTAATGCGCAGACCGCCGAGTCGAACACGCAACTGCTCGGGATCGAGCATGTCCGCGCTCACCGGCGTAACGCGAGGCGATGACGCAAACACGCTCGCTGCGCTGCGCGAAAGCGCGACGACCTGCCACCCGGCTTCCTCGGAAAGATATTCGACAATGGACGCCCCCGCGACGCCGGTCGCGCCGGTGACAAGGGCAACAGGTGAATCCGCGTAGTTCATTCGCTGGACGTACCCAACGTGTTGTGCAGGTGATTGGTGCGCATGCCTTCTACTTCAGATCCTCGTCGAGAATTCCTTCCAGCAGCAGGTTAGCAATGCGCGGACCCTTCTTGGTCATGGTCACCCAGACGATATGGTCGAATTCACCTTCCTGCAACCCGCGCAGCTTGCTGCTGCCGCCTGTCGTGGCGAGAACGAAGTAGGAATGACCATCGCGATGGGCCTTGCTGTAATTGTGCCGGTGTCCGGAGATGACCGTATAGTTGCGTCCTTTCAACAATGGCTCAAACCGATTCCAGCCTGTGTCCTCTGTTGTGAACTCCCACAGCGGCTTGTGCATGAAGACAAGCGTCCACTTTGCATCCGCGTTTTCATCCAGCGCCTTCTGCATATACGCAATCTGCGCGTCGCTCATGTGAGTAGGCGGCGGGTCTTCCGTATTGAGGCAGAGAAAAAGCACGTCGCGGTAGCGGAAATGGTAATACGACGGCCCCCACTGACGTCTCCACTCCTCTGCCATGACACTGGTGCGAATATCGTGGTTGCCCGGTACGAGAAAGAACGGCATCTCAAGCACGCCTACGATATCCCTGAACTCCTGCCACTGGCGGCTCATCTCCGCAACGTCGGTCTTGCTTCCCTCTGTCAGGTCGCCAATGCTCATGACGAACTCGGGCTGCATCAGGTTGAGCTTGCCCATCGCCGACTGGAACACCCCGGGACGTTCGCCACCCGCGCGATCGGAGACAATCGCAAACTGGAAGTTGTCGGGGTCGTTGTTGAGTTCCAGACTTGTCCACGGCACCGGCTTGCCGTGGAAAGGTACTTCAACAGTTCTACCGGTGGTTGCACATCCCGAAATCAAAAGAAGAAGAGCAAGTGAAAGTACAAAGATCGTTCGGTTTCGCATGAGCGTCTCCTGAAGCTGGCTTGACGGCCTTGAACGCGCCGCTACAAAGGTATCATCTTGCAGGAGCCTCCTGGTAGGCCCATGATTGGTGGCCGGACGGCTCTTCGGCGGCCCTGCGCTCATCGAAATGGCTAGCGGGACGCGAAGACCCAACTCACCCTCATTGCTTGCAGAATTCCAGGCGATCCGATGAATCCAGCCCGCAACCGCGACGAATTATTGGCAGAGTGTCATTTTCTTGGCAACAACATCGGCCGATTGTCGACAACTTTGTCAGATTTCTACATATGATAGCAGGTCCCTTTCGAGTCAAGTGCCTATCTGAACGACGTTTCGTTCATGTCGCGCGGCATTGGCACGCGCATTGCTTCAGCCCAGCCCTGCGTTTTGTGTCCTGGTGGTACTAAGGAGACGCACAGAGGTTCCATGACGGAATGCTCGGGCATTCCGTGATGGTGCGTTTGGTCCGATGGGGTTGCAGGCTCGGACTGCTTCATCGTAACGCACAAGGGGATGAAGTGACCTACACCTTCGCATTACTCGTGTCTTTTCTACAAACAAAAAAACACTAAGCTGCATGAGGTGACTTCAAAATGCATCAACTGCATAACACTCGGCGAAAAGTAGTAGCTGGCGCTGCGGCACTGATCGTGATATCCATGCTGGTTGGTTGTCCGCAACCTGCCGCTCCCATTATCAAGACTCAAGGAACGGTCGCCGTACTTCTCCAGGCTGCCTTGACCGACACAACGCTCAAGAGCGACGACACGGAGTGCTACTCGAAGCACGATATCGCGTCCCTCACGATTGCGATTGATGACGTTCTGTTCGAGCAGACTACGGATACAGGTCCTGTCTTACATTCCGTGCTGGACGAGCCCGTAGTTCTTGACGTGTCGTGCCTCGACAGCATTGGAGCCCTCCTGGCCTCGGACGACCTTCCAACCGGCGACTATACGGGCATCCAGGTGATTGCCTCGAGCGCGGAAGTCTCCCTGAACAGCGCCCCGGACAGCCCTGTCCCTGTTACGCTTCCCAACGGAGGAGTCTTCGAGTTCAACGTCTCTTTCACAGTAACGGAAGACCAGGGCGCCTTGCTGAAGCTCCATTTTGATGACGTGGAGATTTGCGTCGCCGGCGACAATACGCTGGTCTTTGGAACCGACATTGACGTCGAAGCAGAGCTGGAGGACCGGGAATCCGATGATGGCCACGATAACGATGACGGCTCATTCATTTCAGAGCACGTGGAGGCAGAAGGAAAGATTAAGAAAGTCAATCAAGAGGAAAGCACGTTTGAATTGAAGGTAAGAGGCCACGAATTGCTCGTGGACTTTTCCCAGGCTGCTATTCTGGTTCCCCCTTCTGCCAAGTCGGCTGACCCGGTACCCGGAGACGCAAGTGACCTTGTGAAGAATGCCCGTGTTCTCGTTGTCGGCACGCTAATACTGGAAGATGACTTTCTGATCGTCGCAGATTCCGTCCAGGTCTTGTCGTGGCCCGAGGACGACGATGATGATGACGGCGACGACGATGGTGATGGCGACGTTGATGGCGACGGTGATGGCGACGGTGACGGCGATGGCGAATTTGATGCCAACGGCAACACGACCGGGTTTGGAATCCCGAACGGCTATGTAGGCAATGCCTTTGCAGGCAATACCCTTTGGAACACGTCGTGCGCCATTTGTCATCCGACCCCCTATGGCAAAGTCGATGCCGAACCCTTCCATGAACTCCTGGAAGCACTCGAAGAAGTCGACATGATGTCGTCGATCAATCTATCGACCCAGCAACTCGCCGATCTGACCGCGTACCTGAACTGGGACGGTTCCGGCAGTCCGAATCCGACACCTCCCGCGGCGCCAACGGGCGTCTTGGCAACCGATGGCACCTATACGAACAAGGTGCGTGTGGAATGGAATTCCGTTGCGGGTGCAACCAGCTACAGCGTTTGGCGCAATACAAGCAACGATTCGGCAGGCGCCACGCAAATTGGCTCGCCAGCCGGTTCGTCCTTCGACGATACAACCGCGACGCCGGGCACGACGTATTACTACTGGGTGAAGGCATCAGGTACGGGTGGCCCCAGCGGATTCAGCTCCGGCGATTCGGGCTATGCAGCAGTAACGCCTCCTCCACCCACGCCTCCTATCGCACCGACCGGTGTTTTCGCGACGGACGGTACCTATACCGACAAAGTTAGCGTGTCCTGGAACGCGTCCGTGGGAGCCACAAGCTACACCGTCTGGCGGAACACGAGCAATAGCTCGGGAACCGCAACAGAACTTGGCAATACGGCGACCACTGCATATGACGACACGACGGCCGTGCAGGGCACGACCTACTACTACTGGGTGAAAGCAAACGGCTTGGGAGGTCCAAGCGGATTCAGCACGAGCGACTCCGGCTACGCGGCAACCACGCCTCCGCCCCCGCCGACGCCGCCAGCCGCGCCGACAGGAGTTCTCGCAACGGACGGCACCTACACGGATAAGGTCAGCGTGTCGTGGACTGCTTCAGCAGGCGCGACCAGTTACAGCGTTTGGCGCAACACAAGTAACTCCTCCGCGGGAGCCACGCAGATCGGCACGCCGACGGCGTCCCCATTCGATGACACGACGGTCACGCCGGGCACGACGTATTACTACTGGGTGAAGGCATCAGGTACGGGTGGCCCCAGCGGATTTAGCACCGGCGATTCGGGCTATGCGTCCACGCCGCCCCCGGCCGGCCCCTTCGACGCAAACGGCAACACAACTTCGTTCGGCATTCCAAGCGGATTCGTGGGCAACATCACTGCAGGCACCACGGTCTGGAGCAATAAGTGCGGCATGTGCCACCCGACTCCGTTTGGCGCCGTTGGCGCGCTTACCTATCAAGGAATTGAGTCGGCAATCAGCAACGTCCCAATAATGTCGAGCATTTCCATGACTCAGCAGCAGAAGGCCGACCTGACCGCTTACCTCAACAGGGCCGCGGCGGTCGTCGAGTAGGTACAGCGCGGCAAAGCGATATGGGTTGATACCGTAACGACAGATAGCAGCGACGTAAATCGGAGCCATGCGCGCGACTCACTGTGCGCATGGCTCCGTCTCTTCTGGGCAGACACTGGAATGTGTCCTTTCACAAGCCTATAGTGCGTGGAGCGGGATCTCGGTCAACGTGTCAGGACCGATGGCACTTCGGATAGCGACGGGGGGAAGATCTATGTCACGGTTGTGCATTGTCGCGCATACCAAACGGCTCATCCGCGTAACGCTTGGACTTCATCTACTGGTCGCTGGTTCGTTGGTTAGTGCGGACGAACTCGATATCCCCTTCGACACGCTCGGCATTCCGCAACCTGCGGCCATGATGCGCTCCTACCTGCTCAAGCAGGTGGAGCAAGCTACCCAGCGCTGGCAATCCGAGTTTGACGCGCTTAAGCCCCCCACTCAGGCGGATACCGACGAAGGAATGAACCGTCTGGCATGGGACCCGGACCGCGCAGCCTACCGCGTGCCGGACAAAGTCGCTTCGTATCAGGCGCGGCTGCGCTCGGATGTCCTTAATGCCATTGGCGGCCTCCCCGAACGCACACCGCTGGAACCGCAAATCGTTGGCACGATTGCGCGCAACGGGTACCGCATTGAGAAGGTCATTTTCCAGAGCCAGCCTTTCCATTACGTAACGGCCTTGCTCTATCTTCCCGACGCGGCACAATTCGCACCGCCATACCCAGGAGTGCTCATTGCCTGTGGACACGCCTTCGAAGGCAAAGCCAGCGAGGCGCATCAGACAATGGGCGCGTTGATGGCCCTGAACGGAATGGCCGCGCTGGTCTTCGATCCTATCGAGCAAGGCGAGCGAATCCAGGGCGAATACCCCGGCCACCTTGCCACCCGCGACTTCACCACCTCGCGCCACACGCTGATCGGAATGGGATGCATCCTGTTGGGTCAAAGCGCGGCCCGCTTCGAAATCTGGGACAGCATGCGTGCCCTCGACTATCTCGCCTCGCGTCCCGAAGTCGATCCAGCGCGCCTCGGGTGCGCGGGCAACAGCGGCGGCGGCACCCAAACCGCATATCTCATGGCGCTCGACGATCGCATTTCATGCGCCGCGCCAAGCTGCTCGCTCACGACCCGGCTGCGGCTCCTCGCCAATCCCGGCGCGCAGGACAGCGAGCAGAACATCTTTGGACAACTGCGCTTTGGGGTCGATGACGCGCATTGGATTCTGATGCGCGCACCATCTCCGGTGCTGGTGTGCGCGGCCGCGGGCGACGGCTATTTCTCCATCGACGGAACCTGGGAATCGTTTCGCTATGCCAAGCGGCTCTTCACCGATTTGGGATTCCCCGAACGCGTGGAGTTTGTGGAATCGAACTCGCCCCACGGCTATCACATCACGCATCGCGAAGCCACCGCGCGCTGGATGTCGCGCTGGCTGCTGAAGCAGGACCGCGTGATTACCGAACCGAAGATTGAATTCCTATCGAAGGAAGAATGCCTGTGCACGCCCGGTGGCAACGTGATGTCTCTGCCCGGCGCGCGATCCGTCTACGACCTCAATCTGGAGTACGAGCGCGCGTTGGCAAAGCAGCGCGCAGATGCATGGAACGCTGGGGACTCCAGTGCAATGCTGGCCAACGTGCGCCAACTGGTGGGCATCCGCTCCATGTCCGAACTGCCCAAACCACGCGTGGAATCATGCGGCGCCGTTCAGCGTCCGGGATATCGCATCGAGAAACTCGCACTCCTTCCCGAAGAAGGTATCGCACTTCCCGCGCTTCTCTTCGTCCCCGAAAAACCTGCTCCAGGCCGCGTCGTACTGTACCTGCACGACGCAGGCAAGTCCGTGGACGCGGCCCCCGGCGGTCCCATCGAACAACGCGCGCTCGCAGGCGAAACTGTGCTGGCCGTGGACCTGCGTGGCATGGGGCAAACACGCGCCAGCGATACCGACGCCTACTACACAAAGAGTTGGCAAGACGTCTATACGGCATATCTGCTAGGCCGGTCCTACGTCGGGATGCGCGCGGAAGACATCCTGATCTGCGCACGGTATGCGTCGGAGCGCCTAGGGGGCAATTCGCCGGTAGCTCTGATTGCTGTCGGCAACGTGGGCATCCCCGCGCTACACGCGGCGGCCCTGGAGCCCGATTTGTTCGATCGCGTCTCCATTTCGCGCATGCTCGTGTCGTGGTCCAACGTTATCGAGCGCCGATTGAGCAAGGACGTGATTGCCAGCATGGTGCACGGCGCTTTAACGCTGTACGATATCCCCGACCTCGCGGCGGCATTGGGAAACGCCGTATCCATCACGGAGTCGATTGACGCGATGGGGGAACCGTACTCGAAGTAGATCTCGCGATGCGTGCTCGTCCAGGCTATTCCGCAACAGCCCCGGTCTCCTGCCGCGCCCGAGCGGCATTGCGGCGCATTGCCGGGCGGCAGACTTTTACGTGCGCCAGAGTTGCCAGGCCCGCAGCCAGCACTTGAGGCACCAGTAACGACCCCCACACGGACCAGTACGCTCCCATGAGCATGTGAGGAGGCGACGGCCTAAGATAGAGAGTCAGATTATTTGCAGACAGGCGGGCCAGCTCGATTCCGACTCCACCCACGCCGCCCGAATCCGTAATCACGATTTCAAGACCTGGAAGAAACGAGAATGCTCCCGAAATGAGATGCGCTGCCGCAAACGCGCAGGCCAGCGCCGTAAGCACCTTGGTGTTCGAGAATGGTGCGCGGTCCACCCACCACAACCACACCATGTTCCGTCCCGTGCCGACGACCAGGCCGAAGACCGTTACACATACCATGTAGATGCCCCGGCCTCCCTGCGTTACGAAGGGTAGCCCTTGACTCACCGTCCATACCACAGTGGGTAGGAACCGCTCGACAACGACGAGTCCAAGAAGCAGGAGCAGCGAGGGGACTACTGGGATGCGCACAAACCAGGGGCGGGCTCCCGCTTCAGTTGCGCGGCCCCAGCGGCGCAGCACCCCATAAAACGCCAGCAGAGCAAGCAGCATCAGGGACAGTTGGACGGCGCTGAAAATCAGGGGACTCATCCATTGAATGCCCGGCGCGGGCCGAAATACCGTCATAAACACTTGAAATGGCACGAGAAGCGCCCGCACGACTATCGCGACGGCGAAGCTGGCAACAAAGGCTGCAAACAATCGACGACCGGTAGACATCGAAGCACTCGTCATAGTCGGCGGCGTCGGCGCGGTCTCGGTGGTCGGCAGGGGAGTCATTGTGGCTGGCGCGGCCGCTGGACCGAACCGTTCCCGCAGAATCTCCGGGTCCTCGAAACGTTCCCGCGCCATAATGAACGCGTCTTCTTCCTGCAAGTTCTCGCTGACGGAAAGATAGGACAGCGTCTTCTCTTCAATCAGGTCCTGCAGTTCTTCTCGAATAGCGTCAAGCCTATGCTCGGCACAAAACGTATCGCAATGCACACGAATCCGTTGGAGTATTTCGGGGCTAAGGGTACGGTCCATTAATGGCCTTTCGTTATGGGGACAGCCAGATGTCCATTGCACAGAATGCTTCGAACGGCCTTCTTGTGCGCTGCGCGCTGAGGTCACTCGACGCACACTATACCCGAATAGCACGCCAAAGCGCCCATTACAGGAGCCGCTCGTCCTGCCTCAGCGCGACTTTGTCATATTCCCCTGGCCACTCGTTATACCTTTACGAGCCGCCTTCGACTCTGCTATCGTATCGCCTGCTTTGAAGTGGCTCTTCTACATTTCAATTCGTGAAGCACGGATTCCTGCGACGTTGGGGTGATCTATGGAGCAAATACTCGGATTACATTTCATTGATGCGATCATCATTATCTTCTACATGATTGGATCGCTGGCGCTCGGGTCGTACTGCTCAAAGTATGTGGGGGATACCGAAGACTTCTTCCTCGCTGGGCGTGCGCTTCCCTTCTGGGCCATCGGCTTCTCCATCGTGGTGAGCGACATCGGCGCGACGGACTTCGTCGCCGTGGCCGGCGCGGCCTACCGCAATGGGATTTCCGCGGCGAACTTCGACTGGATGGGCTCCATGCCCGCCATGGTCATCGCGGCCTTTATCTTCGTACCGTACTTCTGGCGGTCCGGCGTGTTCACGATTCCCGAGTTCCTGGGCCGCCGCTACAACACCGGCGTCCAATTCATCAACGGGCTCATCTGGGTCGTCGTGCAGTTCGTGATGCTTGCCGTGATGCTGTGGATCACCGCCGACAAGTTGATGTACACCATCATCGGCTGGGATCCTCACTACACGCTCTGGATAACGGTCATCATCACCGGTATTTACACATTCGGCGGCGGACTTACCGCCGTGGTGTTTACCGACGTCGTCCAGCTTATCGTCATGTATGTCGGCGGTCTCGGTCTCCTCGCCTTGTGCCTCTGGGAAGTCGGCGGAATCGCCGCCCTGCAGGAAGGTGTACTCAGGCAGGGTCCGGCATTCGCCAACCACTTCAACATCCTCCTTCCCAATGACACGACCGGCCCCTTCCCATGGACCGGTATCGTATTCGGCCTCGGTTTGGTCATGGCCGTTGCCTACATGAGCGGCAACCAGCTCATCGTACAACGCACCCTCGGTGCGCGGTCGGAATGGGATGCCAAAGGCGGCATGCTCTTCGGCGGATTCCTGAAGTCGTTTATCCCCCTGATGGTGGCTTTGCCCGGTCTGTGCGCGGTGGTGCTCTTGCCCGACCTGGGCATGGATAACGCCGACCGCGCGGTGCCGACGCTGATCCGGCAGCTTCTGCCTTCCGGGTTGCGCGGATTAATGTTCGCGGCGTTGTTTGCGGCCCTCATGTCGCACATTTCGGCAACGCTGAATTCCGTCACAACGATTACCGTCACGGACGTGATCAGCCTCCTGCGCAAGTGGGCTGGCGCTGCCCCCTTCTCTTCCAAGACGTCGCTCATACTCGGGCGCGCCATCACGGCATTCTTCGTGATCACCACGGGGCTCTCCGCGAAGAAGCTCGGGAACAGCGATCAAATTTATGTGTTCCTGCAGACGGTCCTCTCGCTGTTCCAGGGCCCGCTGCTTGCCATCTTATTGCTGGGCATCATGTGGCGCCGCGCGACCGGTTGGGGTGGGCTTGCAGGTCTCGTGCTAGGCGTGGCGTGCTGTTTCGTCCTCAACTACACACCCGGATTATTCCCGAGCGAGAACCCATTCCTCTTCGTGGCGTGGTGGTCTTTCGTGTTTTCCATCGTCGTGACGGTCGTGGTCAGTCTATTGACGAAGCGCGAGCCCGACGAGAAGTTGCGCGGTCTCGTGTGGGATAGCGTCGTTGCGGATGATGCCGCTCAAGATGCGCTTCAAGGGAGGGTGAACTCGTAATGGATGCCGGTGGATTCAACCTTGAAAAAATGTTCATCGACTTCTGCAAGGAAGTCTTCTATCCGCTCTTGTCGCCGATCTTTCACCCGATCAACGACGCCCTGGCGCACGTCTACCAGCCCTACGCCAGCATGTGTGCCGTAGGGTTGTTCGTGTCGGCCATGATCATCGTCGGTCTCGTGTTAAACGAGAAATACGTGAATCGCGGCCGCCCCAACAAGTCCATCTGGACCGATCTTCGTCTGTGGACCGTCCTTTGTATGTTGCCCCATGTGATCGTCTATTTCTACTTCCGGTAAGGTGCGACCATGTCCAACGAACTCAATAACTCGAACACTGGACCCAAGCAAAATACCCAGCAAGACATGATGCGCCGCGACGGCGAGATTTACGTCGCCCTGGGCTGCTTTATCGTTTTCGTGGGGATTCCCGTGCTTGCGGGCACCTATTTTGCCTACGCCGAAGGACATCCTCGCGCGGCCGTCGTCAATCTTGTGTGCAGTCTCGTCCTGCTGTTGATTGGAGTTGCATCCATCGTATACGGCAGGCTGGTCCTCGCGCGTCACAAGCGCTTGACGTGACCCTGTTTTGCCTGCCCGGAAGACTTTCCGGCGCCGATGCAGTCGCGAAGTTTAACCGTCCCCGGTTTGGGAACTTCTACGGACTTCTATCTCGTCGCATCCGCGTGAGTGCGGCGGACGACCCATCTTCGCGGGTGCCGCCGTTCGTGGAACGGCTCTGGATGCCATCCTACGCCCTTTGCTTCCACGCCGAACGCGGCGGAAAGCAAAGCCTCGTCTGGACCGCGATCGACGCATGGAGCGGCGCCTTCGCCATAATCGACAACATCGACGAAATTCAGTCCGTGCACGTCGTAGAAGAATCGTTCCCGCCCATGATCGACGAAGCCGCGGCCATCGAGACAGCGCGGAAATGCTTGCTCCAGGCCTCACTCCGGCTGCGAGGCCAGTTCAATAAACCCATTGTTGGCGCGCTGGAAAAGTCTCTCGTGTTCTACACCCCCCACTGGGTGCTATATCTCCGCAGGCGCAATAGACGAATTGACATTCGCGTTGTCGATGGCTATTCCGGCGCGATTGCGGGCGCGAAGACGCGCGTGGCCATTCTGGATGCATTAATCGCCGCATCCAAGACCAAAAGCGCCTAGAAATAGCGCAGCCCATCTGACGGCAGACATCTGCGCCTTCCTCAGTCTCATCGGATCGTTCGCATCTGTGCCATTCAAGCGGGCCGGAGAACGCACGTTTCCCGCGAAGACGCATCCCTGAACATTGCACTACAGCGTCCCCGTTCTCTACCATAGCGCCCGGTTTGATGTTTTTGTTCGACGTTTCTCTCTACTGTTTGCTTCCAATTGTGCGCATTTGCGTGGTGCGTGGCGGTGGATTCGTTCAGTGCCTTTGGAGTGAATGCAGACGGCAGGGGTTCACTTGTTCTTGCCGAAGAGGGGTGCGCCCAGGACTGCCATTCGAACGGAAAGGAAGATTTCTCCATGCATATCCGTAGAACACACGTACTCGCACTTGCCGCCATTTTCTGCTTCTCGCTAAGCGCGTTCGCTCAAGACAAGCCGACTTTTGCAGAACGGCTGGGGTGGCCGACCGGTTCAAAGGTCGTCATCTTCCATTGCGACGACGCAGGGATGTCGCACTCCTCGAACATGGGCGCTATCGAAGCGATCGAAAAGGGCGTCGTAACCTCCGCCAGCACCATGATGCCGTGCGCCTGGGTTCCCGAGTGGGCCAAGTATCTCAAGGAGCATCCGGAAGTCGACAACGGTCTCCACCTGACCTTGACATCCGAGTGGGAGAACTACCGGTGGATTCCTGTCGCGGGCGCCGCGCAGGTTCCGTCGCTTGCCGACGAACAAGGCTGCCTTCCGGACAATGTGAGTCTGGTGGCCAAGCGCGCCACCCCCGACGACATCGAGAAGGAAATTCGGGCACAGATCGACCGTGCGGAAAAGATGGGACTTCCCATCACGCACCTTGACACGCACATGGGCACGGTATACGCCCGGCCGGACTATCTCGAGCGCTACATCAAGGTCGGTATCGAGAAGCACATCCCCGTGATGATTATGGGCGGCCACATGACGCATACGAAGATATCCGAAGGCGAAGCCGTCGCCGCGCTCGCCGCCATGGGTGTGGCCGAAAAAGCCTGGGAGGGCGGACTTGCGGTCTTGGACGATCTGCTAACCTACACGTACGACAAACGCACGCTTGATGAGAAGAAGACGCTCGTGCTCGACGTGCTTCGGACGCTCAAGCCGGGCGTGACCCAGATCATAGTTCACTGCACCCGGCCCACCGAAGAATTCGAGTACATCACCACGTCCGGGCCCACACGCCTGAATGATCTCCTCGTCTGCATCGACCCGGAGGTGAAGAAGGTGATTGAGGAGGAAGGGATCATCCTGAGCACGTGGCGCGAATTGCAGCAACGGCGCGACAAGGTGGGTAAGTAGTCAGGAATTGTTCAAGTCGGGCATTACTTGCGGGAGGCGATCGTCATGGGCCAGGCACTGCGTGTCACCGTTTGGAACGAAGGTCTGCATGAGAAACTCAATGAAGAGGTTCAGAAGGTCTATCCCGATGGCATAGGGACCCAGATTGCCCGGTCATTACAGGGGAAACCGGGTATTGCGACCGTACACGTCGCGGAACTCGACCACCCGGACCATGGCTTGCCCGACCACATTCTCGATACAACCGACGTGCTCACGTGGTGGGGGCATTTGGCGCACGATCAGGTGTCCGACGCCATAGTAGACAAAGTTTACCAGCGCGTTTTGGACGGAATGGGGCTCTTGGTGCTGCATTCGGGTCACTACTCGAAGATCTTCAAGCGCCTCATGGGCACGACATGCAGCCTGAAGTGGCGCGAGATTGGAGAACGGGAACGGTTGTGGGTCGTGGACCCTGGCCATCCTATCGTGGATGGCCTGCCGGAATACATCGAGTTACCCCATGTGGAGATGTATGGCGAACACTTCGACATTCCTCAGCCGGATCAACTCGTATTGATTAGCTGGTTTCAGGGAGGCGAGGTATTCCGAAGTGGCTGTTGCTGGCACCGCGGGAAAGGGAAGATCTTCTACTTCCGCCCTGGCCACGAGACCTTCCCCATCTACTACAACGAAAACATCCAGAAAGTCCTCTACAACGGCGTCCGCTGGCTCGCACCCACCGGGGTGAAGACTCTCGTCCGCGACAACGTAGAACCACTGGAGAAGGTAACAATCGAGCCCTAGACAAAGTGACCTATACAGGGCCATCATGCCGACGTCCACGTGCGGAGTAGGTTCTTCCTGCTATCGCATATATGCAGTGCCCGAGATTTTCCGCGCCGATGACGCAAGACCTTCGAGCCAAAGGCAGAGTCTTGCGAAGTCCCGAGATGCGGTCGAGGGGCGCAGGAAGACTCCGCGCCAGGTAATCAACCAAGCGACACACTCGCCATCCAAACTCTATCGACGTCCGATTGTCCGCACAGACCCCGATGACTAAATTCGAGATCTGTGCTACGCTGGACTGGGAGCTCGCACAGGGCGAGCAGGTTGTAACAGGGAGTACAGGAAGTATGAAACACGTTATCAGCCTCACGAAGAATCGTCCAGCCCTCGCAATTGATGGTCATCCAACCGTCTATGACAGCATCAGTGCCTTCCTCAAGGATCCACTGGGAGTGATTGAGCTTCATTTCGAGAAATAACACGACTCGCGATACGTAGGGGCAGGCCGGCGCAGCACGCCGCACCTGCCCTTCTTTCATGTACCTCCCCGGAGTCCTCCGTATTTCGCGGTGCCTCAAACATGTTATGATTCTCTATGGCTGGACTGACCTGTGGGAAATCCTAGAATCGTGAATAAGAAAGCCGTACGCTGGCTGTACGCCGAACTACCCGCGCTTATTGAAGAAGGCATCGTCACCCCGGAAACGGCGGATCGCCTTCGCATGCGCTATGGCAACGCGGACGAGGAAAGCCGCGTCCCATTGGCGTTAGTCGTGTGCAGTGTGTTGGGCGCGGTGCTCATCGGATTGGGAATTATCCTCGTACTCGCGCACAATTGGGACGAAATGTCCAGGT
>JAIBAQ010000136.1 GCA_019695095.1 Candidatus Hydrogenedentota bacterium | reverse complement strand
TCGGCGGCCATTTGCACGAAGATGCGTTCGAGCTTGAGTTCTTTTGCGAGATGAAAGACTTCGTTCGCCAGCCGGCGGCCGAGTCCTGCTTTGCGGCGCTCGCCTTTCACAAGGATGCGGATCTGGCCAAGGTGGCGGGTCCACGCGTTCTCGTTGTGGTGAAGACTTCCGTATCCGGCGATGCCGTCTTCGTCTTCCGCGAGTATGGTAATCGTGCGGCCCGTGTTGATGTGGTGGACCCACTCATCGACGACTTCGGGTTTGGTGATATCCACGCGCAAGAAGATGAGATCGTCCTCGGTGAGCGATCGCGCAAATGCCAAAACCAGATCGCGGTCCTCCGGCGTCATGAGCCGAAACGTAATCGAGCGGCCATCGACGGTGTCAGTCCAGGGATAGGTTCGCTTGATTAACGCCATTGTCCCCATCGAGATGCCTCCAGGTAGAGTCGCTTGCCTTGCTAGCTTGGCGCGCGTCGGTGATCGACCGGCGCGTCCGGATTATGCGAACTACACGAACGGCAGATCAAAAAACGTCCCCCTCTCCTCGCCGGTCAGGCGGACGTTCAACACGTAGCGATGGCCGTATCTCTACGACGTAATCGCGACAGCCCTCTTAACGGGCTTGCGCTTATGGGGCGGAGCCGGCTTCTTGGCCTCTTTCGCAGGCCGGCTGGCGCTTGCCTCCATGCGCTTGCAGAATTCACCCATCTGGTCGAAGCTGACGTCGACCGTCCGGCGAATGTCCGCACGACTCCTTTTGGCCGTCTTAATCCACTCGGCGACGACCTCTTTGCCCTCTTTGGGCAACCACTTTGCGTGATCGGCCAAGTCCTGGATCAGCTTGTCGGTGCGCTGCTGGTACTTGCCGACCACCTTTGCGGTACGGTCGAAGGCCTTCTTCTCAAGGTCGACGACCTTTCCGGCCAACTTGGCCGCGCGTGATGCTGCGGAGACTTTGGTTTTGACCATGACTAGCCCCCTCTGTTTCGGGTACATTCCCACTCTTTAGCGTACACCTAGTAAGCTAAGTACGCAAGATGTTTTTTCGATTTTTCCTGGGGAATCAGTTGCTCCAGGGCTCTTTGAAGGATTTCGCCCGCAGACCGCCCTGGCGACATGCTCACCAAGTACTTTCCGCTGGGGTACTTATCCGGCTGGTCGAAATAATCGGTTTTGCAGATATAGCCCAACTCGTCCAGGCCCAGGCCGATGATGAACTTCGATTCTCCGCGCATCAAATCACGCGACGCCCGTGCGAAACAGGGAGCGCTTTCGCCGGGATGTGTCGCGAATTCGGCGTCGCCAAGCGCGAACCAGGCCACTTCTGTTTTTGTGGTCTTGTCCATGAGTCTTGGTGTCAACTTGGCTGCCGCCATTTGTTCATAGACCGGGTTCTCTATCGGCATATCAATGGGGAGCGACGCGAAGCGGATGGGGCCCCCTTGTAGCTTCGCCGCGTTCTTGAGTGCTGCAAGTGTGCGCGAGGCGGCATCTTCTCCATACCGTTGTGCCAAGGCAAAGGTTCGCTCCGGCGTGACGGGTTGTATCCAGCCGCCTATCGCGCCTTGGACGAATACGTGCTCACCGGAAAGTTGGGAGGCCATCTTCGCGTAGAAAGCACCTACCCAGTCCGCGGATACATCCGTCGTGTCACCGTCCAGCACCGTCGGATGACAAGCGAGATTGGTGAGCGTAACAATGGAAGCGCCCGAGGCGTCCAAGCATTGAAGAATCGGAAACGTCTTCTCGGTATCGCCAGGTTCCGAGTCATTCACCACCCACTCCGGCGTGGGGGCCTCTGCGCGCACGAGATGCGCAGGTACACGGCTTTTCGCGGCGCGGGCAACTTGTTCGGCAGCCGTCGCGATCAGCGACTTAATGTACGTTTCGTCGCGGCCGGTCTCTCCCTCGCTGGGTCCCCATATGCCGATGGTATCGGGGCCGCAATGCGTGTGAATCGAGGACACGATGATCCGTTCGGGCGGAATGGCGAGAGCTGTGCAGCGCGACGACGCTTCCTGGCGCAAGGCTTGAACATCGGGATACATCAGGCCAATGCAGTCGAGCGTAACCAACGCGACAGGTGTCTTTCCGTCATCAAAGACTACGGCTTTTGCAAAGAGGTCGTCGTGCACCCCTGTGGAGCGGCGATTGAGATCGTAGCCGGCAAGCAGCGTGCCTGTTGGCGGTGTGATTACGCCCGATGACGCTCCCACTCGAAGTGAAGCTCCTGGCGCGGGCGCGGTGGCGCACGACGTCAGGAAAGTCATTGCCAGAAGCAGAACCGCGATGGTGAGTCTAATCTTCATTTGAGGAGTCCTCAGAGAAAAGGGTTTCCGAGTCCAGATCCGTTTCCTGCCCGGCCTGATCGGCGATTTCGTCGAGCACGGCCAGGACTGTGTCTCGAAATTCGGGCGGCGCTTCCACATGTCCCCATCCCGACGCCATCTGGAAGATGCCGTCGAGGGCAGTATCGTGATAGCTGCGAATGATGTGCGGGATTTCGCGATCGGTGAGCATCGAGTCTAAGACTTGGGCCTGAATCTCGTTCTCCAACACAGCGACCTTCTTGAGACGTTCCATGTTTACCTCCGTCATAGCCGCGCATGCGTCGATGGATCAGGGTCGTGGACAACGGGTAACAGAGTGCGCAGCCGGGTCGAGACTTCACATGGAAGTAGTATAGCGGCGCGCCAAGCCGCCTGTCATTCTAAGCGGGGGACCGCGCGAGCGCGGGTTTCAGTGATAGAAGCAGAAGCCAAGCGGACGGCCTTTTCTCTTGAGTGCCGCAGGCACGGCAGACTCCAGCCTGGGGTGAGATTCGCGTCACCGACGCGAATCGAAACCCCAGGTTCCAGCCCCCACCCAACGTGAGCCCTGTAAGGGCGAAAGCAATTTGTAGGGTCCGTTTCTTAGGAGTCCGCCTCCGGCGGACCAAGCATCTGGCATCAGAAAGAGTCGTTCTTAAGCCAGATCCCTCGTCCGCCGTGGGCGGACTCGGGATGACAGTTCGGCTTCCAGGCAACATGGCTCTCATTTTGTCGCGTTTCTTTTCCACACAGCACAACGCGCATTTGGCGTTGTGCTGTGTGGCTCAGGATGACAACCAGTGGCTGAAGACAGAGTGCGTTGCGCTATCGCGTATATCCCTCGACTAGAAGTACACCCGCATCTTTGTCGGCGCGCCCCATTTCGTGATGCGCACCGTCTCAGTGTCCGGATCAATCGTCGCGCTGGTCTTGGAGTCTGTCTTAATCCTGCTCATCGATTTCCCGTCGGGATGGCGCAGTCGAATCGCAATTTGCGACGGTGCTTTGCGTGACGGAGGATCAATCTCGAAATCGATGTAGCCTTTCCTGACGTGCGATTCGATTCGATAGCTGACCGGTCCGAATTGTGTCGGCGCATTGCGAACCGAAACGGTCTTGCCGTCTTCGAGCCAACGGTCGGTGATGAAGGGCGCAAGCCACAACTCATCGCCGCGCTCGGCGACAAACATGGTACGCGACTGTACGAGGAACCATCCCGTTTCGTGTGTCTTGTTCCATGCGGCGATGTTGTGGAAATGCTCCCAGTGCGACAAGTTCTCAAGACTCAACTGCGCGGCGAGCGCATTGAAGTACGAACGGATGAACGGTTTTACGTCGTCGCGCAGCGCGCATATCTCTGCGTTTCGCGCATAGTAGGGCTGCACCTTTGCAAACCCTCCGTAGTTGAACCAGTCGGAGTGGTTCTTTTCGCGCGGGTAGTCGCCCATGCCCGATTCGAGAAACATCACATCTTCCATGTGATCCATGATCCAATCGGCATCGGGACCATCGGCGGGAAACACACCGAGCGGGACCAAATGGTGCGAGCCTAGCTCGATGTCGTAGCACCAGCTCCGATTGCCGTCTTCACCGGGGAACACGTCGCCGGTCGGTCCGAAGGCGTAGAGCATGCCGCTGTATCCGGGCACGTACACGCCGGTGGAAAGGCTGACGGCAGGCGTTCGAGCCTGATTCCATCGGTAGGCGCGCGTGATGTCATCGCGAAACGCCGTCGCATCGTCGAGCAGCGTCTGCGCGTCGGGATGACTGACCGACGCCAGTACTTCCGCCGTGTCGTGCAGTCCCGCGTAGTATTGCGCCTGCAACGAGTATCGATAACCGTATCGATTCCAGTCTGCGCCGACACCCGGAGGAACGAAACCGAATTCCGGGTTTTCGTTTGTATTGCCGCCCAAGGCACGAGTCTTCGCGCGCTGCGCGACGATCCACTTGTCAACGCGTGCCACCTCATTCGCGACGCTCCGAATCCACTCTGTATCGCCACTGAGCCATGCGTGGCGGGCGAGCGTCCACAGATGCTGGCCGGTACCAACAACGGTGTAGCCCGTGGTCAAGAAACCGGCATTGTTGTATCGGGCGATGAAGTAGTCGAGCGAACGCTGCGCGAATGCATCGTGTCCCATGAGGTCCATGCCAAGAATGACGGAATGGGCCTCGCTTTCGAGCGGACCGTAGCGGTCGGAGGCTATCCATGCGGCGACGCGCTTTCCGTCTTCTTCACTGCGCGCAGCCATAAGGCAATGGACTCTTGCCGCGCGGAGTATGTCGTTCATCAGAAGGTCGGGGGTGGCGATTTCGATGGATCCCTCCAGGACCTTGGCCCAGTACGCGCGCAACGGTTCGAAGCAATCGCCGGGAGCAGATGCTTGGAGATACGCGTCGGCGGGCAGGTCCCACAGGGGAATCGTCACGGTGACGGTAGCCTTCTGTCCTGCGTTTAACGATCCCGTCAACGACACGGAATCGCTACTAACGGTGGAGGTCAACGGGGCCGCGCCGCGGAAGTCGGCGAAGAAGTAGGTGGCTCCGTCGATTGCCGCGATGGCGCCTTCCGGCACGGCATTGACCGCGTGAGGAGTCTTGCCCGCGCGTCCGCCAAACGACAGTTGCGCGGAAGCGGCCGCCGAGCCGGTGTTTTCGATTTCGATGCGCGACACGCACAGCGGTTTCGTGAAAATCCAATTGGGTGCGGAGGCGACGGATTCGCCGCCGGGGATAACACACGTTGTCTGATGGTAGAGAACGTCTCCATCGGCAAATGTAGACATCGGGGCGGGCAGCCAACTGCCAACGAGTCTACGGTCGCGTGCCTTGTCCGGCTTTGCGCCGAACTGGAATCCGATGTGATGTGACGGAACCAGGGCGCTGTTTTTGTCAGGCGATGCGCCGCGCGGCTGATACTGAATCACGCCTTCGCGCTCGATCACGACCTTTCGATTGTCGCACGCCAGCGAGATGAGCATCGGCCCTAAATTCTGAATGGGATTGTGCGTAACGGCCAGCGCTTGCTCCAACGTCTGGTCTGGCATGGTGCGGACACGCTCCAGGACGGTCTTGTTGGCGGCCACGCGCGCAGCGTATTTCGAGAGAGTAGTCGCATCTTCAGCCTTGATAGCGAAAAGCCCCAGGTCGCGAACAAAGACAGGGCCGCGCTCCAAAACGTCGGCGACGGCGATGCCGGTATCGCCGCGAGGTCCGCGTACTCGCAGCACCGTGCGATTCGTCTTCAGTCCGAAAGCGTTTGAATAGCGAACGGTCAACACGACAGGCGAACCGGGGCTCCATTCCGACTTGGCAGCGGGTTGACCTTCCGCATTGACGAGCCAACCGTTGTATGCTTCGACACTCGCGGGATGCGTAGCGGAAGGACCGTCGTATTCGAGTCGAATCGACGCGGTAGTCCAATGACCGCGAGAGTACGCGTTTAATTTGGTGATTGGGTTGGAGGCAAGCGCCGCCGGAACGATCCACCGGATCTTGTCGATTCCGTTTACTGGATAGTCGGGATTGTCTTTCTGCCGAATCTTCAGGCTGACTGCGGACCCTTCGACGACAGCCGTGCCTTGCAGGGGTTTCCATGCGCCCTGCCAGGGAGATTCGCCTGACCAGTATTCCGCGCGGATCTTGGCGGCATCGACGGGACTCGGCGCGGCGCCCCACTCAACGCCAATCTCTCGGATAACGCGTGGCTCGGCCCACTGCAAACCGATGCATGCGAGATCTCCAAAGACCGCGGCGGTGTACGTACCGTTGACCGCGCTGATTGGGGACTCCAGCTTGAGATCGTCGGCGGGAAATTCTTCGGTACGCTTGGCGCTTGTTCCTTCGGTGCGGTGCGGGTCACAAGCGATGACGCGCGCAAAAGGAGCGATATCGATGGGTTCCTTGATTTTGGCGTCTGCCTTCGTTGCAGATGGCACAAGGCGGGCATTGGCCCAATTGGCGCAATCGCACGTGATGCCGTCGCCCGCGTCGGTCGTGACAAGGCGCAATTCGTAGGCGCCAGAGCAGGGCACTTCGACGTGCTTGGCCTCGTCCTGTTCCTTCATCACTCCGCTGTCGAATTGCTTCTGGCCGTCGACAAAGACCTGAAACGTGACGGACCCCGCGCTATTCTGCTGAAACTGGATGCCGACATCGGCAATGAACGTGTCGTATTCGCCGTTGAGATCGACGACAATCTCGCCGGGCGCGTGATGGCCAAGCCCCTTATCGTAGGTCGTATCTTTGATGCGCAACGGCGATGCGGCCCGCCCGTCGAGCGGCCGCACGGCCGTGTCGACTCCGAGACCACCCCACCCCATCTGTACCGAGACCACGGCGTCGTCAAGCAGATCGCCAAGATACTTCTCGGCTGGATCGCACCACGCCGGCATGACGGCTACGGTCAGCAATACCGCAATGAAACCCAGTAGCCACAAACGATCGATCCCGCGAGTCATACATCCCCCCTCATAGTTGGCCGCATCGGCACGATCACAAACAATCACGCTCCGCGCAATATCCTCTCAGGCTCAGCGGTCTATTCTGAATCTTTGATCGGAAGCAATTCACCTCGACGGAGAGCGTCGAGCGCCTTCCGAATGGTCGCATTGTCAGGTTCCAATCGAAGTGCAGTCTCCAATAGCCTGCGCGATTCCGCCGTCCGGCCTTGCATGGCCCGAACAACCGCAAGCATGTAGTGCGCGTGCACGTCGGTGGGGTCCAACTCCACGGCCTTTTCTAGATTAGCAGATGCCTTGTCCGTATTGCCCTTGAAAATGTGGACAACTCCGAGATTGGAGTAAGGCACTGACTGCGTGGGATCTAACCGGATAGACTCTTCGTATTGGGCGATGGCCTGATCCAACAATCCCATCATTCGGTACGCCGCCCCCAAGTTTGCATACACCTCCGGCGATTCCGGCCAGATTCGTTGCGCTTCTTTCAATTCCAGCAAGGCTTCCTGCGGCTTGCCCTGATTCAAATACGTCACCGCGAGATGGATGTGCGCGGGCGCATTGTTCGGGACGGCGCGTATTGCGTTTCGAAACAAGGTTTCGCTCGTGCGCCATGTTTCCGCTTGGAAATACGTGAGGACCGCTAGAATACCGATAAGCAAGGCGCCAACGCGCGAAAGAATGGACTGCGAACGTGGAGTGACGCCAAACGCCGCACACGATCCCCACGCTATCGCCATGAAGATGCCGATCAGCGGCACGTATGTGTAGCGGTCCGAGATTGCCTGATAGCCGATGGGGACAAACCCGATCACGGGAACGAGCGTTCCCAGGTACCATAGCCAACCCACGACCGCATACGGTGCGCGCCGTGCCGCGAGAAGGACCACGAGACTGATGAACAGGAGAACGATGAGAGCCATCGAAAAGTATGTGGCGGGAATGGCATCCAGAGAGCGCGGGTAGATTGCCGAGAGATTGAACGGCCAGACTGTCTTCTGAAGGTACAGACAATACGACACAACCGCATTCGAGACGCGGTCGTATAGAGTCATCGACGACGAGGCATTCATTGCGCCGCCTTGCTGCTGCACGATAATCGTCACAATGGACGACAATGCGCTCAACACGATGAGCGGCAGCTTCTCGACAATCAACTTGACCAATCCGACATTGCGGATACGCCCCAAGGGCCAAAAATCGAGGAGCAACAATGTGAACGGCAAAGTAACGACCATAGGCTTGGAAAGAAGTCCCGCAATGAATAGAAGCAGCATAATGGCGTAACGGATCACGGTTCGGCGTTCCGTGAAATACACGTATGCAAGCATTGTCAGAAACCAGAAACACGTGCTGAGCACGTCTTTGCGCTCCGAGATCCAGGCGACAGACTCCACGTGGAGCGGATGGAGTGCGAACAATGCCGCGACGAAGGCGCTGCGTCCATCCGAATTAGTCATTCGTCGCAGCAGGTGGAAGAGCAATAGGGTATTGAGAATGTGAAAGCCCAGATTGACAAGGTGCGGACCGGCGGGATTGAGCCCGAACAACATCACATCGGCCATGTGCGACAACCAGGTCAGCGGATGCCAATTTGCCGCGTGCCCGCTTGAGAACGCCCACGCTACGCCGTACCAGCTCAGGCCCGCTTTGACAACGGCGTTCTGAGTGACATATGCGTCGTCGTCGTAGAACACATATTCGAACGTATGGACCTTGGAGTAGGCCGCGAGCGTCAACAGAATCAGCGCAGCCGCGTACACCCAAGGCGTAATGCGCGAGACTCGCCCTCCTGATGTGTCTCCAATATCCAACTCACTTCACCTTTTCGGGGAATGCAGTCTTAAGTTCCTGGTACCTTGGGGAACGTGCCACCAAATCTTCTACAGTAGTTGTTTCGCCGATTGAGGGTGGGGCCACCGGCACAAACCGCGTGCTCTTGATGAACGAATACGGCTTAAGGGGTATTGAAGCCGCGCAGTACCATTGCAGCGAAGCGTCCTCCAAGGGCACAGAGAATTGGAACGCTGCTTCGATGGGCCAACCTTCGGCAGTGACTTCGCGAACGGTGGCCGTCATCCCCGTAAGGGTCACGGTGTCACCTTTCTGCATGGGATAGCCGGGTCCGCGGTAGATACTTGTGATCTTGTTGCGAACCAAACCCTTTTCCGAGCGCAAAATGAGTGTTTGGGCGTCGGGTCTGCTGACTGTGATGCCTCTGTCGCCCGTTGCGAGCGTGCGCGTGTGCTTGGGAATGATCTCCGCGCGTGCGGACCGCATGATGTGAAAGTACCAACTCGTGAAATCGTTGGGGGCTTGCAGGATGGTGACTGTCTTATCGAGGTCCGATTCTGAGCGCGGGAGATCGTCAAACGCCAGGTCGAGTTTCTGCGTGTAGCTTCCCACCATACGCGGCATGATCGTCATCATGTACGTGGGGATGACCACGTGTAGCACCACCCACGCACCGGCCAATACCAACATGATCGGACGCGCTTTGCGCGGAACCCAAGCGGCCTTCGAGAATACGCCATGCATATACAAGGCGATCAGAATCATTCCGCCAAAACCGGGGATGAGCATGAGCCTAGGCTGTGGCACGACGGTGCAAACAGGCAGCATGGACAGCAGCGAACCAAGTCCAGCAAATCGCGCCACGGGTGAGCGCCGAAGCAGTGGGTACAGCGCGAGGAAAATCAGCGCAAGCGCAACGAGACCCAGTGCCTGCGTGATCGCTGACGCGCCACCGAGTACCCGCGCCACAGTGTTGGGTTCGCCGATGAACTGATTGGTGAGCAGCGCAGGGAAGTGAATCAGGAGGCGATTAAGAAACGCGAGCGGCACGTGACCGGGATCGAGGTACCACGAGGAACCGACGGTTCCGTATCCCATGGCTCGATAGGAAAGGAACCACACGGCGAACACGGTTCCGCATGGGACCAATGCCGCAAATCGCGCCGGCCACTTTGCCCGATCCATGAATAGCGCATATGCGAACAGGTATGCCAGCGCTCCCATTGCCGCCTCGCCGCATAGCAAGCCAATGAGAAGAGACACCGGCGCAAGCACTCCCGCTGCCAAGGATTTCTCTCCGCGCCAGCGGTGATGCGCAAAGACTGTCGCCACGATAAGGCACGCGGACATGAGCGTGTTCCGGCTGGAAATCCAGCCGACGTTCATGCCGTTGTCGCTGTCGATGGTGTAGAGAAGCGCCGCGAAGCCCGCGACCCAGATTGGAGTCATCAGTC
This sequence comes from Candidatus Hydrogenedentota bacterium, assembly GCA_019695095.1. Taxonomy (NCBI): domain Bacteria; kingdom Pseudomonadati; phylum Candidatus Hydrogenedentota; species Candidatus Hydrogenedentota bacterium. The sequence goes on along the minus strand of JAIBAQ010000136.1, from coordinate 6,386 downwards.
TTCGATACATCACGAAGAGCAATGCGCACAGCGCCGCATACCACAGCATGTTCTCGATGTGCATCGGGTCCGGGTTTTCGCCAAACAGTTTGTAGTCCAGCCAATGCAAGCGCGAAGCCAGTGGGCGCCAGAATGCCAGCTTTCCTTCGTTGACCGACCACCAGGGCGAGACCCCTCGATCCATTAAGGCGGCATTGCGCTCCGGGTTTCCGTCGGAAAAGACGAACGTCTTCATTGGATCCTGGCGGTACTCCGGGAGCCCCGGGAACCCCTTGAACGACGCGAGAAAGAAGTAGTCGTCGGTCCCGAAGCCGGTAGTCAGGCAGGGACTCGTTAGGCCAATCGCGAGGATGACGAGAAATGCAGCGAACCATGGACTACTCAACCAACGCCTGAACCCTCGCGATTCCGCGGCCTCCATGCTCAATTGCTCCCCTTCCCCGCCCTGTCCGATCATGTGTTGTCTACCGCGTAATGAATCGCGGCAATCGTCTGGCGCGCGCAAGCCGGCCACGTAAACCGCTTGGCGTTCTCGCGACCGATCGCGAGATATCGTTCCCGTTGTTCGCGCGGTTCGTTCAATGCGTCGAGGATCGCCTGCGCGATGGCGTCTTCGCTTGTACCGTCAAAGTACGTGGCTCCTTCACCGCCGATTTCGGGCACGCTGCCCGCCCGCGCGGCAATTACCCGCGTTCCTGCTTCCTGGGCTTCGACGACGGGTCTGCCGAACCCCTCGTACAACGAAGGGAACACCATCAGATCCGCAGCCTGCACCAGGCCCACCAGTTCAAGATACGGGATATGGTGCAGGCGTTTCACGCGCGGATGCGTGGGAGGTTCCCCGGCGCGAGGCTGGCCAATCAGCACCAAGTGGTGGGGTATCCGGTCCGCAATCGATGCAAACGCGTTGACAAGCCGCGTCGCATTCTTGTGCGGATAGGTTGCGGCAATATAGATGAGGAAGGGGCGTTCTTCCGTGCAGGGTTGCGCATGGGAGAAGAGGCCCGACAACGACGAATGCGCAACAAAAATGCGGTCGCGTTGGACGCCGTAGCGGTCCGCGATGCGCCCCTTGGAAAACTCGGAAACGGTGGTGACAGCGCCGGCGCGTCGGGCGCCGCGTCCGACGAGCACGTACTGCACGGTGCGCGACAACCACGGAAAGGTCTCGGGATAGTCAAGAATCTGTGTGTCGTGAATCGTGACGACTTGAGGGCATAGACTCCATAGCGGACATGTGTATCCCGGAGAATACAGCGCATCGATGCGTGCCTTTTTCGCGGCACGCGGCAGTGTCACTTGTTCTGCAATTACGCGCGCCGCGCGGGAACGGGCTTTCACCGGAATTAGGACGCGCTCGTATTCGGAGAACGACTCGTGATTCTCCTCGTTGGTGAACACGACGAGTTCGATGTCGGGAGCTTCCGCCTGCATGGCGGGCAAAATACTCCGGACATAGATCTCCGTCCCTCCCACTTCGGTGGGAATCAGGAAAAGGGTATTGACGCCGATTCGCATCATCCCGAACTGCTCTCTCCCTCAGCGTAACCGCAAATGCTACTCGTGGAGAGAGATGGTACCGAATACTTCCGTGTAATACACGAATTTGAATTCGGTTTCCCCTTCAGGCAGCCCGGCCAGCAATTTGAGCCGTTGCGGGCCGTGTACCTTGTACCCTTCGTCGTCCTGCTCCTGCCCATCGGTGATGAACTTGACGGTGAGGATACGGTGACACTTGTCGAGGTCGTCCAACCCGCGGAACTTCTCGTTGGCGGACGCGAGCATCAGTTCGCCGGGTTCCCAGTGGGTGAATCCGCGCGACCGCACGAGCGGCGTGATGGTCACCTCGATCCAGGCGTACCGCAGCGGCGCGCGTGGCTTCTTGGCCTCTTCATCTTCATCGTCATCGGGTACCGTCGCCGGCTTCTCCGTCCATTCGAATCCGTGCAACTCGACGGTCGCGTCCTCAAGGGCTTTGCCTTTCAACTTGAAGGGGATGGTGAATAGACGATAAATCGCCGCGCGCATGGCGAGCTTGATGAGGAAGTATGCGACGATGAGGCCGCCCCCAAGCCAATAAGGAACGCGACCGAAGTACATTCCGATAATCAGCGAAACGAGTATGGCAAGGCGGACCGGCTTGATTTGGAAACGCCTTTGCTTCGGTTGCTGAGGTTCCTCTTCCCCTTCCTCCACATCGGCAGGCGAATCATCGCTCGTAGGCAAGGCGGGAGGTCCCGCAGGGATCGGTCTGGCCGGAGTATCTTCGTGACCCATCTCCGAGGCAATCCGGTCTCGAAACAGGCGGGCCTTTTCGTAGCCGAATTCGATGAGCAGCCGGTCGCAAAGGTGCAACGCTTCCTGGTGACGCCCAATCTTGAAAAGGGTTTGGGCTTTGGCCTTGATGATGCGGTGGTTGTCGGGAAACGCGCGCTCCAGATCAAGCAAAATGTCCAGCGCGCGGCTGTATTCCCCCTGAAGATAGCACTCGTTGGCCTCAGTGAACCGTGATTCTGCTTCGGATCGGTCCATACGAACATGTCCCCGCGCCTTGCACGTCTGGCATAGAGTCTCGCACAGAGGAAGGGGGCAAAAACAAGATTCCCGCCAGCCGAAACCAGCCAGCGGGAATCGCGTTTCAGCTAAGTATAACGGCTATGCGGAGGCCTTGTCCTTGTTGTTTTCGTGGAAGAACAACACAAAAAGAACAGTGATTACGATAGCCATCGTGCCCGGCACCAACCACAGGCTGGTCCAATTGTGTTCAACCTTGCCAACTGCCTCCGAAAGCTTGAAGTAATCGACAATGTGTCCCGAGGCTGTCGATCCGATGGCCATGCCCGCGCCGTAAGTCACGAGGCCGATGAAACCCTGTGCACTGGCTCGCACGTCTTCGGGCGCCTTTTTGTCCACGTAGAGCTGACCGGTCACAAAGAAGAAGTCGTAGCAGATGCCGTGCAAGAGGATACCAATGTACCAAAGCATGATGAGCGAGCCCGAGTTGCCGTAGGCAAAGAAGAAGTAACGGACAGCCCATGCGATCATACCGACCAGGAGCATCTTCTTGACGCCCAGCCGCGCAAAGAAAAACGGCATGACAAGCATAAAGAACACTTCGGACATCTGCCCCATGCTCTGCTTCGCGGCGGCGTTGGCCACTTCGTGCGCGTTCAAGAACATGTTCGTGTAGTTGTAGTAGAAAGCAAGCGGAATGCAGATCAGCAGCGAACATACAATGAACACGCTGAACGACCAGTCTTTCAACAGACGCAGAGCATCCAATCCAAGAATATCGCTGACCGTGACTTTCTTGCCGTGCGACTTGGGCGGTGTGTTCGGCAGCGTGAAGCAGTAGATGCCGAGAATAAGGGAAGCTACGGCCGCTGCGATTATTGGCCGGTTGGTGCCTTCACCCAGGAAGCTCGCCACAAAGCCGGCTACGATCCAGCCGATGGTACCAAGCACGCGCACACCCGGGAATTGCTTGGCGGGATCGGACATCTGATGGAACGATATGGCGTTCACGAGCGCCAGCGTTGGCATGTAGCAAAGCGCATATGCCAACGCAACAAAAAAGAATTCACCGGGATCGGTCACTTTGGACAGATAGTAAAGAACCAAACCTCCGGCCAAGTGGAGGATGCCCATCACCTTCTCGGCGGAGAAGAAACGATCGGCAATCATTCCCACAAAAAACGGCGAGACAATGGCGGCCCAGTTCGTTGTACTGTAGGCGTTGCCAATGGCCGCTCCTGAAAACTTCAGGCCTCCCAAGTACGTGCCGAGCGTCACAAACCAGACACCCCACACAAAAAACTGAATGAACATCATTACGGAAAGCTGAATACGCGCGGTAGGATTCATGGCTAGGTCCTTTATTCCCCTATATGGCCACACGACCGGACCGGTACATGGCGCGCAAGCGCACATAGAGCCCCCCGGGACCCGGCATCGGCTCTCGCGCGTACCACATTGCGTGAACGCACAAAGAACGCCTAATCCTAGGCTAACAGGGACGGGGAATCAAGCAGGCAGGGTGACTCAACTCAAGCGCACGGCGGCCGGACAGTCTGAAGGGACGTTCGGGCCAACTCGAAATCCGGCACAGCAATCCACTTCAAGGTTTATAGGGTACCGTCCCCGTTTTGTCCGTCCTGTAACCCCATTTTGCGATGTAGGCATCGCCCGGAAGGAACTCGTCTCCCGCTTCTTTAAGCTTCTTCGCGAGCAGTGTATCGAGACGCGCGCGCAATTCCGGTTCGGATTCACAGAGATTGCGCTGCTGGTAAGGGTCCTTTTCGTTGTCGTAAAGGAGCCACGGTCCGTTCAGGTCACGGACGTAGGTGTAACGCGGGGTACGGACGCCGCGGTATTCGCGTCCGCCTTTTTCGCGGGTCCATTCTCCGAACGGCGTATAACACGCCAGCAACGCGGCATCGTCTTCTTCGGCTCGCCGTCGCGTGAGCGCGCGCGACAAGTCGCGGCCTTCCACGCTCGACGGCGCCGGCACATCGCACAGGCTCAATATCGTTGGCATGATGTCGGGCGAATTCAGCATGGCCCCACACGAGCGCGCGCGCAGACCGAACTTGCGCGGATAGCGCAAGAGAAACGGCACACGAATCGATTCGTCCCACGGGCGTTGCTTGCGCATCTCTCCCTGCGAACCCAGCATGTCGCCGTGATCGGAGGTGAAGACGAAGATGGTGTCTTCCGCGACGCCACATTCGTCCAGCGTCTTCAGCAGACTTCCCACGCAATCGTCGAGTGCCGTGCAATGCGCGTAATAACCGGCCAAGTCTTTGCGCGCCCATTGCTCCGCTTCGCGCGGCACGTTTGGGCGTAGAACAAGCTTCTCCGGAGAGTACATAGCGCGGTACTGCTCGGGAGCCGTCTCGTAGGGATTGTGCGGCGGGCCCCACGACAGGAACAGCGCGAACGGTCCGTTCTTCGCCCTATCGCGGATATACCCCTCGGCCTCGCTCGTCTGCGCAATGGCGTCGTAGCCGTCCCATACGCGTTTCGTCTCGTCGTCGGCGAAATACTCGGAGTGGTTGTAGTCGTGCGTGCATTCCAGGACCCGCCAGAAATCAAAACCTTGCCTGCGTTCGCGCGGGATGAAGTTGGAACGCCCGTGGCCGTCGAGATGCCACTTGCCGATGTAGCCCGTCGCATATCCTGCGCCTTGGAGCGCTTCGCCAAACGACACGCCCGTGTCGCCCAGCGGCACGTCGTTCATGAAGATGCCGTGCGTCAGCGGATACTGCCCCGTGATGAGGCTTCCTCGATACGGCGAGCATACCGGCCAACCCGAAATCGCGTTGCGCACGTTAATGCACTCTCCCGCGAAACGGTCAACATGGGGAGTCTTCACATTCGGGTCACCCGCATACCCGGCGGCTTGTGCGCGCCATTGGTCCGCGAATACGTACACAAGATTGGGTCGGGATGCTTTTGCCACCGCATTCGCGCGTACCGCCGCCGTCGCGGCGGACAACCCGCCAATCGCAGTCTGTAAAAACGTTCGGCGCTTCACGACATAACCTCAACGTCTTGCGCGTGGCACGCTACGGACACGCTGGAGAATGATCAGGTCACACGTTAAACCGGAACAACACGATGTCCCCGTCCTGCATGATGTACTCTTTGCCTTCCAGCCGGACGTGACCCGCCTCTTTGGCCTTGGGCATGGAACCTGCCGCGACGAAATGGTCGTAATTGACAATCTCCGCGCGGATGAACCCCCGCGCGATGTCGGAGTGGATGACGGCGGCGGCATCGACCGCGCGCGTGTTCTTGGTGATGGTCCATGCGCGAACCTCGGGTTCGCCCGCGGTGAGGAAACTCATGAGGCCGAGCATGTCGTAGGCGGAATGCAGGAATCGCACGCGCGATTCCTCGCCGAGGCCCAATTCTTCACGGAAGGGTCCGCGCTCGTCGGGAGGCAACTGCGCGACTTCCATTTCCATCGCGCCGCACAACTCGACAACCGTCAGGCCGTTGTCGTTGCCGAACTGCTGGAGACCCGAAGGGTTGTCGTTGCCGATGCCTTCTTCGCCGTAATTGCCAAGCAGCATCAGCGGTTTCATGGAGAGGAAGGTGAAGCCCATAAGATCGTGCTTCTCCAGCGTGGACAAATCGAGCGACCGCAGCGACGCGCCGGATTCGAGGTGGTCTTTACAGCGTTGAAGTAGCTGATACTCGGCGCCTTTCTTGTTCTCCTTTTCGAGACGTTCCATGCGCCGTTCGATGATGATGAGGTCGGTGATTTGCAGTTCCTCTTCGAGGCTTTTCGCGTCGCGCACGGGATCGACCGTGCTCAATGGATGCATCACGTTGTCATTCGCAAATGACCGCACCACATGCACCAGCGCGTCCACGCTCTT